>NZ_JAVHLH010000003.1 GCF_031082345.1 Brevundimonas sp.
CCGGCTGGCGGCGGGCGGCCGTCAGGTGGTGCTGGTCTCCTCCGGCGCGGTGGCCTCGGGCCGGGGCAAGCTGGGCCTGATGGGCCAGACGCTCACCATCCCCCAGAAGCAGGCCGCCGCCGCCCTGGGCCAGGCCTCGCTGGTCCAGGCCTACGAGGAGGCCTTCGCCCCCCACGGCCGCCAGGTGGCCCAGGTGCTGCTGACCGCCGCCGACCTGCGCCGCGTCTGCCGCGCCGGCCTGGCCGGCATCCACGGCCAGCGACTGGACGACATTTCGATCGACGGCATCGAAGGCGACGTCGTCAACGCCTCGTGGCGCGCCCCGGTCGACGGCGGCCGCCGCCGGGCCCAGTGCCGCATCGAGGGCGACCTGATCACCTGGAAGCCCGCCGACGCCGCCGACCCCGAACAGGCCCGCTGGATGAACCAGTCGGGCGACCCGGTGACGCGCTTCGTCCTTGACGGCGAGGCCATCACCATCAACACGACGCTCCCGGATGGGACGACCGCCACGGAGGAATATTCCGTGGCCACCGAGCAAGAGGCCCGCTGATGCCCGTCGCCAAGGTCAACGGCGTAGACGTCGAATTCGAAGCCGGCATGACCGTGCTGCAGGTCGCCGAGCGCGCCGGGCAGGAGATTCCGCGCTTCTGCTACCACGAGCGGCTGTCGATCGCCGGCAACTGCCGCATGTGCCTGGTCGAGGTGAAGCCCGGACCGCCGAAGCCGCAGGCGTCGTGCGCCCTGCCGGCCGCCGAGGGCCAGGAGATCTTCACCGACACGCCGATGGTCAGGAAGGCCCGCGAAGGGGTGATGGAGTTCCTGCTCATCAACCACCCGCTGGACTGCCCGATCTGCGACCAGGGCGGCGAGTGCGACCTGCAGGACCAGTCCATGGCCTACGGCCGCGACGGCTCGCGCTACGCCGAGAACAAGCGCGCCGTCGAAGAAAAGAACATGGGTCCGACGGTCAAGACCTTCATGACCCGGTGCATCCAGTGCACCCGCTGCGTCCGCTTCATCACCGAGGTGGCCGGCGTGCCGGACATCGGCATGATCTCGCGCGGCGAGGACGCCGAGATCACCACCTATCTGGAAAAGAACATCGACAGCGAGCTGTCGGGCAACGTCAATGACCTGTGCCCGGTCGGCGCCCTGACGCACCGGCCGTGGCAGTACCACTACCGCCCGTGGGAGCTGAGGAAGACCGAGTCGATCGACGTCATGGACGCGCTCGGTTCGAACATCCGCGTCGACGCCCGGGGGGCCGAGGTCATGCGGGTGCTGCCGCGCGTGCACGAGGGCATCAACGAGGAGTGGCTGAGCGACATCAGCCGCTACGTCGTCGACGGCCTGCAGCGCCAGCGGCTGGACCGTCCTTATGTGCGCGAGAACGGCAAGCTGCGCGCCGCCTCCTGGGAGGAGGCCCTGGGCGTCGTGGCCGGGAAGCTGACCGCCGCGAAGCCGGAGAAGATCGGCGTCGTCGCCGGCGATCTGCAGGACGCGGAATCGATGAAGGCGGCGCTGGACCTGTTCCGCGCCCTCGGCTCGGCCAACACCGACTGCCGTCAGGACGGGGCCGCGCTCGGCTATGGCCCCCGCGAGGGATGGCTGTTCAACTCCGGCCTGCAAGGCATTGAAAACGCGGACGCCGTCCTGATCGTCGGGGCCAATCCGCGCACCGAGGCGCCGCTGCTGAACGCCCGCCTGCGCAAGGCCTGGCTGACCGGCGGGATGGAAGTCGGGGTGATCGGCGAACCGGTCAACCTGACCTTCGAGCACAGCTGGCTCGGCGCCGGTTCGAAGACCCTGGTCAAGCTGCCCAAGGCGGCAATGGACTTCCTCAACAAGGCCGAACGGCCGGCGATCATCGTCGGCGCGGGCGCGCTCGGCGGTCCCGAAGGCCCGGCCGTGCTGAACGCGCTCGGCGCGCTGGCCAAGAAGGTCGGCGTCGTCTCCGAGGGCTGGAACGGCTTCAACGTGCTGCACACGGCGGCCTCGCGCGTCGGCGGCCTCGACATGGGCTTCGTGCCGGCCGAGGGCGGTCTGTCGGCGGTCGACATGGTCAAGAAGGGCGCGCTGGACGTGCTGTTCCTGCTGGGCGCCGACGAGATCGACGCCTCGGCGACCAAGGCCTTCAAGGTCTATCTGGGCAGCCACGGCGACCGCGGCGCGCACGGCGCCGACGTGATCCTGCCGGGCGCGGCCTATACCGAGAAGCCGGGCCTGTACGTCAACATCGAGGGCCGGGTGCAGATGGCCGAACGCGCCGTCTTCCCCAAGGGCCAGGCCAAGGAGGACTGGGCCGTCCTGCGCGCCCTCTCGGCCATGGTCGGCCAGACCCTGCCTTACGATACGCTGGACGCCCTGCGCGCGAAGCTGATGGCCGATCATCCGACCTTCGGGCGGATCGACTACCTGCCGGCGGCGGCGCCGTTCGACGTGGGCGCGCTGGGCAAGAAGGGCGACCTCGGCGACGTCGCCTTCCATTCGGCGGTCCGCGACCCCTACCTCAACAACCCGATCGCGCGCGCCAGCGTGACCATGGCCGAGCTGTCCGCCCTGCGGATGGCGCCGGTCGCCATGGCGGCGGAGTAGGGGCATGGCTGAAGCGCAAATTCCGATCTCGGCCTGGATCGCCTTTGGCGTCGCCTGGATCGCCGGCCTGTCGCTGTTCGCGTGCCTGTTCGTGATCACCCGGCGACTGGCCATGACCTGGCGCCCGGGCGCCGGCGGCCTGAGCCTCCGCAGCGAGGACCTCGCACGGGTCGGCAAGCTGGTGTTCGGCCTGGAGCGCGCGCCTGCCGACGCAAACGTGGGCGGTCTGATTTGGGCCGTCCGGGGTTGCTGGGCGGTGATGGTGGTTTCGATAATTCTCTTCACGATCAAGCTGGCGGGAGTCGCCTGATGGACTTCTGGGCATCCCCTCTCGGCTGGACCCTGATCACCGCCGGCGGCATCCTGCTGGTCACCGTCGGCATCCTGATCTCGCTGGCCTTCCTGCTGCTGGCCGACCGGAAGATCTGGGCCGGCGTCCAGATGCGCAAGGGCCCGAACGTGGTCGGCCCGTTCGGCCTGCTGCAGTCGTTCGCCGACTTCTTCAAATTCGTGCTGAAGGAGATCATCGTCCCGGCCGGCGCCGACAAGATCGTCTTCCTGCTGGCCCCGCTGCTGACCTTCGTCCTCGCCTTCATCGCCTGGGCGGCGATCCCGTTCGCGCCGGGCTGGGTCATCTCCGACCTCAACGTCGGCATCCTCTACATCTTCGCCATCAGCTCGCTGGGCGTCTACGGCATCATCATGGGCGGCTGGGCTTCGAACTCGAAGTATCCGTTCCTCGGCTCGCTGCGCAGCGCGGCGCAGATGGTGTCCTACGAGGTCTCGATCGGCCTGGTGATCATCAACGTCATCCTGCTGGCCGGGACGATGAACCTGACCGAGATCGTCACCCGGCAGGGCGGCTGGATCTGGGACTGGTACGCTTTCGGCGGCGGGGCCGGAACCTGGCCCACCATCGTGGTGATGTTCCCGATGGCGATCATCTTCTTCATCTCGGCCCTGGCCGAGACCAACCGTCCGCCGTTCGACCTGCCCGAGGCCGAGTCCGAGCTCGTGGCCGGTTACCAGGTCGAATACAGCTCGACGCCCTACCTGCTGTTCATGATCGGCGAATACGCCAACATCGTCTTCATGTGCGCCATGATCAGCCTGCTGTTCTTCGGCGGCTGGCACCCGGGCATTCCGGGCGAGTATCTCCCTGATGCACCCTTGGGCTGGGAGTGGATCCATAGCTTCGGCTACTTCCTGGTGTTCTTCTCCAAGATCATCTTCTGGTTCGTGATGATCGCCATGGTGAAGGCGTTCGTGCCCCGCTATCGCTACGACCAGCTGATGCGGCTGGGCTGGAAGATCTTCCTGCCGACCTCGCTGGTCGCCGTGGTCGTGGTCGCCGCCTGGCGGGTGTTCGGAGTGGGCGCATGAAGCGGCTGCTGACCCTGCTCGTGCTGGGGGCCGTCGGCGCGACGGCCGGCTGCACCATCCCGACCTACGAGGCCGAGCCGGTCTCGGTCTACCAGTGGGAACGACGCCAGCAGGCCATCGAGCGGCAGCAGGCCGAGCGCGTGCGCCTGTGCCGGATCACCAAGGATGAGGACCCGCGCAAGGACGAGCTGTGCCGCGGCGTCGAAAGAGAGAACGACTGATGCTGACCCGTCTCGTCCAGGCCGCGAAGGGCGCCATGATGCTGGACATCATCGGCGCGGTCGGCCTGTCGCTGAAATACATGGCGCGGCCCAAGGCCACGGTGAACTATCCGTTCGAGCGCAATCCGCAGTCGCCGCGCTTCCGGGGCGAGCACGCCCTGCGCCGCTATCCGAACGGCGAGGAACGCTGCATCGCCTGCAAACTGTGCGAGGCCATCTGCCCGGCCCAGGCCATCACCATCGAGGCCGAGCCGCGCGCCGACGGCAGCCGCCGCACGACCCGCTACGACATCGACATGGTCAAATGCATCTACTGCGGCCTGTGCCAGGAGGCCTGCCCGGTGGACGCCATCGTCGAGGGCCCGAACTCGGAATTCACCGTCGAGACCCGCGAAGAGCTGCTCTACGACAAGGAAAAACTGCTTTCGAACGGCGACCGCTGGGAGCGGTTGATCGCGAAGAATCTGGAACTCGACGCGCCTTACCGCTAAGGCGCAACCGCTGAACGGGCAGGGCGATTCCGCACGGGATCGCCGGCCATAACCGAAAGGGGCGCAGGCCTCAGATGTTGCTAGGAATCGCCTTCTATCTGCTGGCGGCGGTGGCCGTGGTCGGCGGCCTGATGGTCGTCACCGCGAAGAACCCCGTGCACAGCGTGCTGTGGCTGATCCTGACCTTCTTCTCGTCGGCGGGACTGTTCGTCCTGCTGGGGGCGGAGTTCCTGGCGATGCTGCTGGTCGTGGTCTACGTCGGCGCCGTCGCGGTGCTGTTCCTGTTCGTGGTCATGATGCTGGACGTCGACTTCGTGCGGCTGCGCGAAGGCTATGCGCGCTACCTGCCGCTGGCGGCCATCGTCGCGGGCGTGCTGCTGGCCGAGATGATCATGATCTCGCTGGTGGTCGTCCAGGGCGGCGCCGCCGCCGACGCCGTCGGCCCGGTCGTCGCGACCCCTGACATGACCAACGCCGAGGCCATCGGCCGGGTGCTCTACACCGACTATGTCTACATCTTCCAGGCGGCGGGGATCGTGCTGCTGATCGCCATGATCGGGGCCATCGTCCTGACCCTGCGCCACAAGCCCAACATCAAGCGCCAGAAGCCGCACGACCAGGTCAACCGCGACCGCAAGACCGCCGTCGAGGTCAAGGGCGCCGCGACCGGCGCGGGCGTTTCCGCCGAGGATCTGATCTGATGGAAATCACGCTCCAGCATTACCTGGCGGTCGGCGCCATCCTGTTCACCATCGGCGTCTTCGGCATCTTCGTGAACCGCAAGAACGTCATCATCATCCTGATGTCGATCGAGATGATCCTGCTGGCGGTGAACATCAATTTCGTCGCCTTTTCGGCCTATCTCAACGACGTCTCCGGGCAGGTCATGGCCATGTTCGTCCTGACCGTCGCCGCGGCCGAGGCCGCCGTCGGCCTGGCCATCCTGGTGACCTTCTTCCGTAATCGCGGCGACATCGCCGTCGACGACGCCTCGGTCATGAAGGGCTGATCGTGAACCTCGAGCTTCTCGTCACTCTCGGCGTCTTCGCCCCGCTCCTCGGCGCGGCCGTGGTCGGCCTGTCCGGCCGCCGGCTCGGCGATCTGCTGTCCAAATCCATCACCACGGGCCTGCTGTTCTTCTCGTGCGCGGTGGCGTGGATCGTCTTCGGCGAGTGGGCCTGGGGCCATCTGGAGCCGTTCACGGTGCAGATCGCGCCGTTCATCCACGTCGGCGACTTCCAGTCCAACTGGGCCATCCGCATCGACGCCCTGTCGGCGGTGATGCTGGTCGTGGTCACCACCGTGTCCTCGCTGGTCCACCTCTACAGCTGGGGCTACATGGCCGAGGATCCCGACAAGCCGCGGTTCTTCGCCTATCTGTCGCTGTTCACCTTCGCCATGCTGGCGCTGGTGACCGCCGCCGACTTCATGCAACTGTTCTTCGGCTGGGAAGGGGTGGGGCTGGCGTCCTATCTGCTGATCGGCTTCTGGTACAAGAAGTCCACCGCCTCGGCCGCCGCCATCAAGGCCTTCGTGGTCAACCGCGTCGGCGACTTCGGCTTCGCCCTCGGCATCTTCACTGTCTTCTGGATGTTCGGCACCATCGAGTTCGCCGAGCTGTTCCCGATGATCGCCGCGCGCGAGGGCACGGGCTGGGAATTCCTCGGCCACACCTGGTCAGCGCTCGACCTCGCCGGGGTGCTGCTGTTCATCGGCGCCATGGGCAAGTCGGCCCAGTTCTTCCTGCACACCTGGCTGCCCGACGCCATGGAGGGCCCGACGCCGGTGTCGGCCCTGATCCACGCGGCGACCATGGTCACGGCCGGCGTCTACATGGTCTGCCTGCTGTCGCCGATCTACGAGTACGCGCCGACCGCCTCGGCCTTCATCGCCCTGACCGGCGCGGTCACGGCCCTGTTCGCCGCCACCGTCGGCCTGGCCCAGAACGACATCAAGCGGGTCATCGCCTATTCGACCTGTTCGCAGCTCGGCTACATGTTCTTCGCCGCGGGCGTGGGCGCCTATGAGGCGGCCATGTTCCACCTGTTCACCCATGCCTTCTTCAAGGCCCTGCTGTTCCTCGGCGCCGGCTCGGTGATCCACGGCATGCACCACGAGCAGGACATGCGGAAGATGGGCGGGCTGTGGAAGCTGCTGCCCGTCACCTATGCGGTGATGATGATCGGCACCATCGCCATCACCGGCCTCGGCATCCCCGGGATCGGCGGCCTGGCCGGCTTCTATTCCAAGGACATCGTCATCGAGAGCGCCTTCGCGGCTGCCGCGAGCAACCACTCGCCGATGGGCCTGTTCGCCTTCGCCGTGGGCATCCTCGCCGCCGGCCTGACCGCCTACTATTCGTGGCGGCTGATCTTCATGACCTTCCACAACAAGCCGGTGTGGAAGGAGGAGGGGGCGCATCACGCCGACGATCACGCCTCGGACGCCCAGCTGGAGACCCACTCCGAGCCGCTGGCTGACGATGACCACGCGCATGACGACCACGCCCACCATGGGCCGCTGAAGCCGCACGAGAGCCCGTGGGTGATGCTCGTGCCGCTGCTGGTCCTGTCGGTCGGGGCGATCGCGGCGGGCTTCCTGTTCGAGCCCTTCTTCACCGGTCACCACGAGAACGAGTTCTGGCGCGGGGCGATCTTCAACGGCGCGGACAACCATGTCCTGCACGACGCCCACGAGGTTCCGACCTGGGTGAAGTGGTCGCCGCTGATCCTGACGCTGATCGGGACCTTCGCCGCCTTCTGGCTCTACGTCCTCAAGGAGGGCATGGCGCGCCGCATGGCCGACCGTGGCGGCGTGATCCACGCCTTCCTCTACAACAAGTGGTACTTCGACGAGATCTACGACTTCGTCTTCGTGCGCGGCGCCAAGGCGGTCGGCGACCTGTTCTGGAAGATCGGCGACGTGAAGATCATCGACGGCCTCGGGCCCAACGGCGCGGCGTGGGCTTCGCTGAAATCCGCCGCCCGACTGGGCAAGCTCCAGTCCGGCTACGTCTACCACTATGCGTTCGTGATGCTGCTCGGCGTGGCCGGTTTCCTCGCCTTCGCCATCTATGCGTGGGGAGCCTGATCTTGCCCCAGATCCCCTTCATCCTCAGCGTCGTCACCTTCCTGCCGCTGGTTGGCGCGGGCCTGATCCTGCTCTCCCGCCTGCTGGGCAAGGGCGAGGCCGCCGGCGCGGCGCGCTGGATCGCACTGGTCACCACGCTGCTGACCCTGGCCGTCTCGGGCGTGCTGGTCGCCGGCTTCGACGCCTCGAGCGCCGCCTATCAGTTCGTCGAGCGCTACGTCTGGTTCGCCGGGGCGGAGTACCACATGGGCGTCGACGGGATTTCGATCCTGTTCGTGCTGCTGACCGCCTTCCTGATGCCGCTGTGCATCCTGGCCAGCTGGACCACGATCAAGGACCGGGTGGTCGACTACATGATCGCCTTCCTGGTGCTGGAGACGCTGGTCATCGGCGTGTTCACGGCCCTGGACCTGTTCCTGTTCTACATCTTCTTCGAAGGCACCCTGGTGCCGATGTTCATCATCATCGGGGTGTGGGGCGGGGCCAACCGCATCTATGCGGCCTACAAATTCTTCCTCTACACCCTGCTCGGGTCCGTCCTGATGCTGCTGGCCATGCTGTGGATGGCGGCGGAGGCCGGCACGACCAGCATCCCGGCGCTGAAGGAATTCGCCTTCCCGGCCTATGCGCAGCCCCTGTTGTGGCTGGCCTTCTTCGCCTCGTTCGCGGTCAAGATGCCGATGTGGCCGGTCCACACCTGGTTGCCCGACGCCCACGTGCAGGCGCCGACGGCGGGCTCGGTCATCCTGGCCGGCATCCTGCTGAAGCTGGGCGGCTACGGCTTCATCCTGTTCAACCTGCCCATGTTCCCGCTGGCGTCGCAGATGTTCGCGCCGCTGGTCTTCGTCCTGTCGGCGATCGCCATCGTCTACACTTCGCTGGTCGCCTTCCGGCAGACCGACATGAAGAAGCTGATCGCCTATTCCTCGGTCGCCCACATGGGCTTCGTGACCATGGGCATCTTCGCCGGCAACGATCAGGGCGTGCAGGGCGCGGTCTTCCAGATGCTGAGCCACGGCCTGATCTCGGGCGCGCTCTTCCTCTGCGTCGGGGTGGTCTATGACCGGATGCACACCCGCGAGATCGCCCTGTACGGCGGCCTGACCGCGCGGATGCCGTGGTTCGCGGCCATCTTCATGCTGTTCACCATGGCCAATGTCGGCCTGCCGGGCACCTCGGGCTTCATCGGCGAGATCCTGACCATGACCGGCGTCTACCAGGTCTCGACCTGGACGGCCTTCGTCGCCGCCTCGGGGGTGATCTTCTCGGCGGTCTACGCCCTGACCCTGTACCGCAACGTCATGTTCGGCGAGATCACCAATCCGGCCATGAAGGCCATCACCGACGTCGACCGGCGCGAGCTGCTGATCTTCGTCCCGCTGATCCTCGGCACCCTCTGGCTCGGCGTCCAGCCCGGCCTGGTGCTGGACTACACCGCCGCCTCGGTCGAGGCCCTGACCTCCGCCTATCAACTTGCGATCGGCGGGTGAGACCATGATGCCTGATCTGATCTCCGCCCTTCATCTCTCGGCCGCCGAAGCGGCGCTCGCGCTCGGCGGCCTCGTGCTGCTGATGGTCGGCGCCTTCGCCGGCGAGAAGAGCGCTCGCCTCGTCTCCGTCCTGTCCGTCCTGCTGCTGCTGGCGGCCACCGCCCTGACGGTGACCGGTCCGCTGGGCCAGGCCTTCAACGGCGCCTATGTGGCTGACCCGCTGGCCGTCTACGGCAAGGCCCTGATCTTCCTGTCCAGCGCCGTGGCCATCGTGCTCGGCGACGGCTGGATGAAGCGCGCGCGCATCGCCCGCTTCGAATATCCGGTCCTGATCGTGCTGGCCTCGGCCGGCATGGGGATGATGGCCTCGTCGGGCGACCTGATCTCGCTCTACGTCGGCATCGAGCTGCACTCGCTGGCCCTCTATGTGCTGGCCGCCTTCCACCGCGACGATCTGAAGGCGTCGGAAGCCGGCCTGAAGTATTTCGTGCTCGGCGCCCTGTCGTCCGGCCTGCTGCTGTACGGCGCCAGCCTGATCTACGGCTTCACCGGCTCGATGCGGTTCGACGAGATCGCCGCCTACGCCGCCGCCAATCCGTCGCCCGGCCTGATCTTCGGCCTGGTGTTCCTGATCTGCGGCCTGGCCTTCAAGGTCTCGGCGGCGCCGTTCCACATGTGGACGCCCGACGTCTACGAGGGCGCGCCGACGCCGGTCGTGGCGCTGTTCGCCACGGCGCCCAAGGTCGCGGCCATGGTGCTGATCGCCCGCACGCTGGAAGGGGCCTTCGCCGGCTCGCATGACCAGTGGGCCCAGGTGCTGATCCTGATCTCGCTGATCTCCTTCGCGGTCGGGGCCTTCGGCGGCTTGGTGCAGAAGGACCTGCAGCGGCTGCTGGCCTATTCCTCGATCGCCAACATCGGCTACGCCCTGCTGGGCATCGCCGCGGGCACGACGCTGGGCGTCCAGGCCATGCTGCTGTTCATGACCCTGTACGTCATCGACCAGTTCGGCTTCTTCGCCATCCTGCTGTCGCTGAGTCGGGGCGGGCGGCCGATCCGCCGCATCCAGGACTTCGCGGGCCTGCGCAAGGACCGTCCGGTCATGACCCTGGCCCTCACCGTGCTGTCCCTGTCGGTGCTCGGCATGCCGCCGCTGGCCGGCTTCTGGGGCAAGTGGGCGGTGTTCGGCGCAGCCGCCGAGGCCGGCTACTGGATGATCGGCGCCGCGGGTCTGGTGGCCTCGGTCGTGGCCGGCTTCTACTATCTGCGCATCATCAAGCTGATGTGGTTCGACCCGGCGCCGGAAGGGGTCGAGGCGATCGACCGCTCGCCGATCGAGGCGAAGACCATCGCCATCGCCGCGGCCCTGTTCTCCTTCCCGCTGGTGATGGTCGCCCTGACCTGGCTGGAGCCCCTCGCGCGGGCGGCGGCGGTCGGCTACGGGGCGGGCTGACGGTGGCTTCGGCCGCGCCCGTCCTGCTGCTTGAACAGACCGACTCCACCAATGCGGAGGCCCGCCGCCGGGCCGAGGCCGGCGAGACCGGCCCGCTGTGGATCATCGCGCGCCGCCAGACCGCGGGGCGGGGACGCCGCGGCCGGGCCTGGGAGAGCGATACGGGCAATCTGTTCGCCACCCTGCTGACCACCACGCGCAAGCCGCCGGCCGAGGCGGCCCAGGTGACCTTCATCGCCGCCCTGGCCGTCGCCGACCTGCTGGATGCGTATGCGCCGCCGTCGCTGGTGACGATCAAATGGCCCAATGACGTGATGCTGGCGGGCGACAAGGCGTCCGGCGTGCTGGTCGAGTCCGGGGCGCACGACAGCGGCGGCCTGTGGCTGGCGGTCGGCGTCGGGGTCAATCTGGCCCAGGCGCCCGAGGCGACCGAGCGGCCGGCGACGGCGCTGGTCCATCATCTGCGCGGCGACGTGCTGACCCCGCCGACGGTCGAGGCCGCCGCGGCTCTGCTGGCCGAGGCCTTCGCGGTCTGGATGGAGCGCTGGGAGACGTTGGGCTTCCAGCCGATCCTCGACGCGTGGCGGGCGCGCACTCCGGGGCTGGACGGCCCGGCCGTGGCGCGGCTGGGGCACGAGACCGTCGAGGGCCGGGCCGAGGGCGTGGCCCCTGACGGCGCCCTGAAATTGAGGCTGGCGGACGGCACGCTGCGGCTGATCTCGGCCGGCGACGTCTTCTTCGGGGAGGCCGCGTGATGCTGCTGGCGATCGAGCAGGGCAACACCAATACGCTGTTCGCGGTTCACGACGGCGCGGACTGGGTCGCCCAGTGGCGCACCGCCACCCACGCCAGCCGCACGGCCGACGAATACGCGGTCTGGCTGAGCCAACTGCTGGCCATGCGCGGTCTGTCGATCGGCCAGTTGGACGGCTGCATCATCTCCAGCGTGGTGCCGCAGTCGATCTTCAACCTGCGCAACCTCGCGCGCCGCTACCTGTCGGTCGAGCCGCTGGTGATCGGCGACAATGTCGACCTCGGCCTGGTGGCGCGGATCGACAAGCCTTCCGAGGCGGGCGCCGACCGGCTGGTCAACGCCCTGGGCGCGCATCTGGTCTATCCCGGCGACCTGATCGTCATCGACAGCGGCACGGCCACCACCTTCGACGTGGTCGCCGCCGACGGCGCCTTCGAGGGCGGGGTGATCGCGCCCGGCATCAATCTGTCGCTGCAGGCCCTGCACGAGGCCGCCGCAATGTTGCCCCGCATCGCCATCCAGAAGCCCGATCGCGTGATCGGCAAGGACACGGTCACCAACATGCAGTCCGGCGTCTTCTGGGGCTATGTCGCCCTGATCGAAGGCCTGGTGGCGCGCATCAAGGCGGAGTGGGGCAAGCCCATGACCGTCATCGGAACCGGCGGGGTCGCCTCGCTGTTCGAAGGCGCAACAGACTCAATCGACCGGTTCGATCCGGACCTGACTATCCGCGGCCTCCTCGAAATCTGGCGGCGGAATACCCATCTCAAGGACCTATGAAAAAGCAAACCAACGACGAGTTCGTCTTCCTGCCGCTGGGCGGGTCAGGCGAAATCGGAATGAACCTGAATCTGTACGGCTACGGCCCCGAGGCGAACCGCGAGTGGATCGTGGTCGACGTGGGCGTGACCTTCGGCGACCTGTCGACGCCCGGCGTCGACGTGATCGTGCCCGATCCGGCCTTCCTCGAGGGCGAGACCATCCGCGGCATCGTCCTGACCCATGCGCATGAGGACCATATCGGCGCCCTCGGCTGGCTGTGGTCGCGGATGAAGGCGCCGCTCTACGCCACGCCCTTCACCGCCTATCTGATCCGCGAAAAGCTGCGCGAGGCCGGCATTCTCGACCAGGTCGAGCTGATCGAGGTGCCGCTGGGCGGCTCGGTCGATCTGGGGCCGTTCACGGTCGACTTCATCACCATGACCCATTCGATCGCCGAGCCGAACGGCCTGGCCATCAAGACGCCGCTGGGCACGGTGCTGCACACCGGCGACTGGAAGATCGACGACGACCCGATCGTCGGCAAGGTCACCGACGCCGGGGCCATCTCCCGCCTGGGCGACGAGGGCGTCCTGGCCATGGTCTGTGATTCCACCAATGTCTTCGTCGAGGGCTCGGCCGGGTCGGAAGGCACGGTGCGCGACGCCCTGGCCGAGCTGATCGGCGGGCTGAAGGGCCGCATCGCCGTCGGCTGTTTCGCGTCGAACGTGGCCCGCATGGACAGCGTCATCCGCGCGGCCGAGGCCGCCGGGCGGCGCGTGTCGCTGGCGGGCCGGTCGATGCACCGCATCACCTCCGCCGCCAAGCACGTCGGCATGATGCAGGACATCAAGCCGTTCCTGTCGGAGCAGGAGGCCCGCGTCTGGCCGGCCAATGAGATCCTGTATCTCTGCACCGGCAGCCAGGGCGAGTCCCGGGCGGCCCTGTCGCGCGTAGCCGAGGGCACCCATCCCTACATCAAGCTGAGCAAGGGCGATCACTGCCTGTTCTCGTCGCGGGTCATCCCGGGCAACGAGCTGTCGATCGGCCGGCTGCAGGACAAGCTGACCGACCGCGGCGTGCGGCTGTACACCGAGAAGGACCATCCCGGCATCCACGTCTCGGGCCACCCGTGCCGCGAGGAACTGCGCCAGATGTACGCCTGGGCGCGGCCGAAGATCGCCGTCCCGACCCACGGCATGCGCCGCCACCTGGCCGAACACGCCAACCTGGCCAAGGACATCGGCGTGCCGGAGACGGTGACGCCCCGCAACGGCGACATGGTCCGTCTGGCCCCCGGGCCCGCGGCCATCATCGACGAGGTTCCGAGTGGGCGCCTCTATGTCGACGGCGGGCGTCTGGTCACCGAGCAGGGCGAGGCCCTGCACGAGCGTCGTCACGCCTCGACCAACGGGGTGCTGATCGTCAGCTTCGCGATGGACCGGCGCGGCAAGATCGTCAGCGACATCGACGTGCGCGCCATCGGCCTGCCGGGCGACGCGGAATCGCCGCTGGGCGACGCGCTGGACGACCTGGCCGAACGGGCCGAGGCCGCCGTGATGAAGCTGAAGGGTCCGGCGCTGGAAGACGAAATGGTCATCGAACAGGCCGTTTCGCGCGCTCTGAAGAAGGCCAGCCAGCAGATCTGGGACCGGCGTCCGATCGTCGAGACCATCATCCTGCGGCTCTGACGACCTGATCCCCGGGTCGCGCCCGGGGACGACGGGGCGGAACGGGGATCGAGCACAGGCCTTTGAACCGGCACGGCCCGTCCGTATAAGAAGCCGAATCCGCGCCCGCCCCAAGGACTTCCCATGCCCGACGCCCCGCCTGAGTTCCGCTACAAGCGCGTCCTGCTGAAGGTGTCGGGCGAGGTGCTGATGGGCGACCAGGCCTATGGCATCGACATGAATACGGTGGCCAAGGTGGCCGAGGCCGTGGCCCAGGTGGCGCGCGAGGGCGTCGAGATCTGCCTCGTCATCGGCGGCGGCAACATCTTCCGGGGGCTGAGCAAGGCCGCCGGCGACATGGAGCGCGCCACCGCCGACTATATGGGCATGCTGGCCACGGTGATGAACGCCTTGGCCATGCAGGCGGCGCTGGAGAAGATCGGCGTCCAGACCCGGGTGCAGAGCGCCCTGACCATGAACGCCGTGGCCGAGCCCTATGTGCGTCGCCGCGCCCTGCGCCACCTCGAAAAGGGCCGGGTGGTGATCTTCGCCGCCGGCGTCGGCGCCCCGTTCTTCACGACGGATTCCGGGGCCGCCCTGCGCGCCGCCGAGATGGGCTGTGACGCCCTGCTGAAAGGCACCAGCGTCGATGGGGTCTACACGGCCGATCCCAAGAAGGACGCCTCGGCGACCCGCTACGACACCCTGACCTATCACGACGTGCTGGCGAAGGACCTGAAGGTCATGGACGCCTCGGCCATCGCCCTGATGCGGGACTCCGGCATTCCGATCGTGGTCTTCTCGATCCGCGAGCCCGGCTCCCTGCGCAAGACCCTGACCGGCGAAGGCACCTTCACGGTCATCACGTCCAACGCTAAATCAGCCTGACAAGCCATTAAATCACGAGAGAAACGACCATGGCCAAGCCTGATCTCAAGACCTACCGCGACCGGATGGACAAGGCGGTCGGCGCGCTGAAGGAGGAGTTTTCCGGCCTGCGCACCGGCCGGGCCAACGCCGGTCTGCTGGATCCCGTCCAGGTCGAGGCCTATGGCTCGACCGCCCCGCTGAACTCGGTCGCCGCGATCAGCGTGCCGGAGCCGCGGATGATCTCGGTCAACGTCTGGGACAAGAGCATGGTCGGGCCGGTCGAGAAGGCCATCCGCGCCGCCGGCCTGGGCCTCAATCCCATCGTCGACGGCCAGACGCTCCGCATCCCGGTGCCGGCCCTGACCGAGGAGCGGCGCAAGGAACTGGCCAAACTGGCCGGCAAGTACGCCGAACAGCAGAAGATCGCCGTCCGCAACGTGCGTCGTGACGCCAATGACGATCTGAAGAAGGCCGAGAAGGCTTCGGACATCAGCCAGGACGAGCAGAAGAAGATGGAAGCCGAGGTCCAGAAGGACACCGACGCGGCCATCAAGCGCATCGACGAGACCTTGAAGGCCAAGGAAGTTGAGATCATGCAGGTTTGACGGCGCGTTTTGCCGTAGGATACGCGCCGGTCATGCCCGTCGAACCCCTTGAACCCCAGCCCGCGTCGGACGGGCCTCGCCATGTCGCCCTGATCATGGACGGCAACGGCCGCTGGGCGCAGGCGAGGGGCCTGCCGCGGGCCATGGGTCATCGCGAGGGCGTCCAGGCTCTGAAGCGGACGGTGCAGGCCGCGCCGGCCCTGGGCATCCGCTGCCTGACGGTGTTCGGCTTCTCGACCGAGAACTGGCGCCGCCCGGCCGAGGAGGTCTCCGACCTGATGGGGCTGGTCCGGTCCTATGTCGCCAGCGACCTGAAGCGGCTCGAGCGCGAAGGCGTGCGGGTTCGGATCCTCGGCCGTAGAACGGGCCTGCCCGCCGACATCGCCCAGATCGTCGAGCGGACCGAGGCGAGCACGGCGCACAACGACAAATTCCTGCTGCAGGTGGCCTTCAACTACGGCGGTCGCGCCGACATCGTCGACGCCGCCCAGCGGCACGTCGAACGGGTCCTCGCCGGCGAGGCGACCGGCCCCCTCGACGAGGAGACGCTGGGACTCGGCCTGTCCACCGCCGGGGCGCCGCCGGTCGATGTGATCGTGCGCACCTCGGGCGAGCAGCGGCTGTCGAACTTCCTGCTGTGGGAGGCCGCCTACGCCGAGCTGGTCTACCAGCAGGTGCTGTGGCCGGACTACGGGCCCGAGGCGCTGGCGGACGTCGTCGAACAATATCGCAACCGTGATCGGCGCTTCGGCGGCCGTTCGCCCGCGCCTGCGCTCGCGGCCTGCTGATGGCGGTTCGGGCCGGCGACATAGGCCTCAGGGCCGCGTCGGCCATGGTGCTGGCTCCGGCGGCGGGCCTCGGCATCTGGGCTGGCGGGCCGTGGTTCCTCGCCCTTGTGCTGATGGCGTGCGCCCTGCTGGCGGTCGAGTGGGCGATGATGAGCGCCGCGACGGCCTGGCGGTTGATGGCGGGGGCGGTCGGCTTCGGTCTGTTCGCGGCGGTGATCTCGGCCCACGTCGAACAGCTGTCGCTGGCGCTGGTCATGCTGGTCTTCTGCGCCGCGGCGGCCGGTCTGTTCGCCCGCAGCCGGGGCCAGGAGGCGCTCGACGCGGCCTATGGCGTCCTCTACCTCGGCTGGCCGGCGGTGCTGCTGATCTGGCTCAGGGACGGATCGTCGGCCAGCGGCCTGGCCTGGACCGTGTCGGCCTTCGTCATCACCTGGGCCTCCGACATAATGGCCTATCTGGTCGGCAGCCTGTTCGGCGGGCCCAAGCTGTGGCCCCGCTTTTCGCCCAACAAGACCTGGTCCGGCTTCATCGGGGGGCTGGCCGCCGGGACGGCCGCCGGCGCCCTGCTGGCGACCTGGCTGGATCTCGGCATCGGACCCGGATGGGGCGCCTTGCTGGGCCTGGCCGGGGCGCTGGCCACCATGACCGGCGATCTGTGGGAATCGGCCCTCAAGCGCCGCTATGGCGTCAAGGACGCGGGCAAGCTGATCCCGGGCCACGGCGGCCTGCTCGACCGGGTCGACGGACTGATGTTCGCGGTCGTGGTCGTGGCCTGCGGCCGGCTGCTGTTCGTGACCTTCGGAGCGGGCGCATGATCCGCCGCCGCGTCACGGTTCTGGGCTCGACCGGATCGGTCGGAAGCTCGACGCTGGAACTGATGGAGCAGGCCGAGGCCAGCGGGACCGGCGCCTTCGAGGTCGAGGCCCTGACCGGCGGGGCCAATATCGCCCGTCTGGCCGAGCAGGCCCGCCGGTGGAGGCCGAAGCTGGCGGTCACCGCCGACGCCGCCCGCCTGGGCGAGCTGCGCGAGGCCCTGGCCGGAACGGGCGTCGAGGCGGCGGCCGGGGAGGGGGCCGTGATCGAGGCGGCCGCCCGGCCGGCTGACTGGGTCATGGCCGCCATCGTCGGCGCGGCGGGCCTGCGCTCGGCCTGGGCGGCGGCCGAGACGGGGGCGACCCTGGCCCTGGCCAACAAGGAAAGCCTGGTCTGCTGCGGCCCGGCCCTGATCGAGCGGGTGCGGCGGTCGGGCGGCCGGCTGATTCCGGTCGACTCCGAGCATTCCGCCATCTTCCAGGTCTTCCCGCACGACGCGCCCCACCAGGTCCAGAAGCTCATTCTGACGGCGTCCGGCGGGCCGTTCCGCACCACGCCGCCCGAGGCCCTGGCCGCCATCACCCCGGAACAGGCCGTGGCCCATCCCAACTGGAGCATGGGGGCCAAGATCTCGGTCGACAGCGCGACCATGGCCAACAAGGGCCTGGAGGCCATCGAGGCCGCCTATCTGTTCGACATGGCGGCCGACCGCATCGACATCGTCGTGCACCCGGAATCCATCATCCACAGCATGGTCGAGTACGTCGACGGCTCGACCCTGGCCCAGCTGGGCCCGCCGGACATGAAGACCCCGATCGCCTGCGCCCTGGGCTGGCCCGAGCGGATCGCCTGGCCGGCGCCGAAGCTGGACCTCGCCGCCCTGGGCCGCCTGACCTTCGAGGCGCCGGACGAGACGCGGTTTCCGGCCCTCAAACTGGCCCGCGAGGCCCTGCGGGCGGGCGGTTCGGCCCCGATCGTGTTCAACGCGGCCAACGAGGTCGCGGCGCTCGCCTTTCTTGACCGTCGTCTGGCCTTTCTCAATATTGCCGCAGTCGTCGCCGACACCTTGTCGCGCGTGACGGCCTCGGGGGTGGATTCCGGTTCCCGCAACGCCTGCGATGCGGCCCTGGCCGTGGATGCGCTGGCGCGGCGAGAAGCGGAGTCGATCGTTCGAGGTCTGGCTGCGGCGGCCTGAACGGCGGAGGATATCAGATCGGCATGACGGGCTTCCTGGGCCAGGCGTTGCTTTACATCGTGCCGTTCCTGCTGGTGCTGACGTTCATCGTCACCATCCATGAGCTGGGCCATTTCCTTGTCGCGCGCGCCTTCGGCGTGAAGATCGACCGGTTCTCGATCGGTTTCGGCAAGACGATCGTCAGCCGGGTCGACCGGCGCGGCACGGAATGGCGGATCGCCTGGCTGCCGCTGGGCGGCTACGTCAAATTCTCCGGCGACCTCGACCCGTCCAGCGTCCCGGATGAGGCGGGCCTCGCCGAATTGCGCCAGCGCGTGATCGTCGAGAATGGCCCGGGGGCCGAGCGCGACTATTTTCACTTCAAGCCCATCTGGCAGCGCGCCCTGATCGTGGCGGCGGGGCCGGCGGCCAACTTCGTGCTGGCCATGGTGCTGTTCACGCTGCTGTTCACCGCCGTCGGCGAACAGGTTCTGGCGCCCCGCGTGGCCCGGGTCGACCCGGGCACGCCCGCGGCGGCGGCCGGCTTTCAGCCGAACGACCTGATCAAGGCCATCGACGGCCGGCCGGTGGCCGACACCTCCGATGTGACCCGCACCGTCATGATGAGCGCCGGCGATTCCCTGCGCTTCACCGTCGATCGCAACGGCCGCGAGACGGTGCTGGTCGCCACGCCCCAGCGGCGCCTCGAGGACGACCAGATCGCCGGCCGGGTCCGAATCGCCCGGATCGGCCTGCTGATGGATCGGCGGATCGAGGATTTCAGCTTCCGCCGACTCAACCCCGTCCAGGCCTTCGGCAAGGGGATCGAGACGATCGGAACCACGGTCGGAACCACCGCGACCTACATCGGCCGCATCTTCGCGGGCAAGGAATCCGGCGACCTGCTCAACGGCCCGATCGGCATCGCCAAGGCCGCCGGCGGCGTGACCCAGCAGGCCGTGGCCGCCAACCCTGATCCCGGCTGGATGGCCGCCAACCTCGCCCTGACGTTCCTCAGTTTCGCCGCCCTGGTTTCGATCGGGATCGGCATTGTGAACCTGCTCCCGATCCCCGTACTCGACGGGGGACACCTGTTGTTCTACGGCTATGAAGCTGTTGCGCGCAGGCCAGTCCCTGCGCGGGTTCAGGAGGTCGGATATCGCGTTGGCCTTGCTTTGCTGGCGGGATTGATGTTGTTCGCCACCTGGAACGACCTGCAGAAGCTCAGCCTGTTCAAATTCCTCGGCGGGCTCGCCTGATGAGCCGACGCCAGCCCCCGATGGTTTCCCGCATGATCCGACAAGACGCGTCCGCCCTTCGTTTCGCCCGTGGCCTCAGCCCGAGCCTTCTGGCCCTTGTGGTCGCGGCCGGCCTGTCCGCTCCCGCGCTGGCCCAGACCGCCCCGACGCCCGATGCGGCGCCGCCTGCGGCCGAGGCCGTTCCGGCCCAGCAGACGCCGCCGGCGGTGGAAGACGAGCGGATGGTCGTCAATCGCATCCTGGTGCGCGGCAACCAGCGCATCGACCAGACCACGGTCCTGTCCTACCTGCCGATCCAGCCCGGCGACACGGTCACGCCGGCCGTGCTCGACGTCGCGGTCCGCACCCTGACCCGGACCCAGCTGTTCGCCGACGTCCAGCTGGGCGTGCAGCCCAACGGCGACCTGATCGTCGAGATCGTCGAGAATCCGATCATCAACCAGGTGGTGTTCGAGGGGAACGGCGCCATCTCCGAGACCAAGCTGCGCGAGGAGGTGACCCTGAGCCCCCGCGGCATCTACACCCGCGCCCGGGTCCAGGATGACGTCGGCAAGATCGTCGAGCTGTACCGCCTGTCGGGCCGCATCTCGGCCACCGTCACGCCCAAGCTGGTCCAGCTGGATCAGAACCGCGTCGACGTGATCTTCGAGATCGAGGAAGGCCCCGAGACCGGCGTGCGCGCCATCACCTTCCTCGGCAACACCGCCTTCTCGGACGGCGATCTGCAGGAGGTCATGGTCACCAAGCGGTCGCAGTGGTGGCAGATCTTCGGTTCAAACGACAACTACGATCCCAACCGTCTCGACTACGATCGGGAGCAACTGCGGAAATTCTACACCAACCGCGGCTATTACGATTTCCGGGTCCTGTCCGCGATCGCCGAGCTGGCGCCGGACAACGGCGCCTTCGGCATCACCATCACCCTGGACGAGGGCGACCGCTACAATTTCGGCACGGTCGACGTGGTCACCGAGAACGACCGGCTGAACCCCGACTTCCTCAAGATGCTGCTGCCGATCAGGACCGGCCAGCTGTACGAGAGTGACAAGATCGAGTCCGCCGTCGACGCCCTGACCTTCGCGGCCGGCTCGGCCGGTTACGCCTTCGTCGAAATCGAGCCGACCTACCAGGCCAATCCCGAGACCGACACCGTCGACGTCACCTTCAACGTCCGCGAGGGCCAGCGCGTCTACGTCGACCGCATCAATGTGATCGGCAACACCCGCACGCTCGACAATGTCGTCCGTCGCGAGATGATGCTGACCGAGGGCGACGCCTTCAACCGCACCCTGCTGGAGCGGTCGCGCAACAATCTGCGCGGCCTCGGCTTCTTCAAGGACGTGACGGTCGAGGAGGCCCGCGGTTCGGCCCCGGACCGTTCCGTCGTCAACGTCACGGTCGAGGAACAGCCGACCGGCGAACTGTCCGTGGGCGCGGGCTTCAGCTCGGTCGACTCCTTCGTGGTCAACCTGGGCGTGACCGAGCGGAACTTCCGCGGACGCGGCCAGAACGTCGTCGCCCGCATCGAGTGGGGTTCGCTGCGCCAGCAGATCGACTTCCGCTTCACCGAGCCGAAATTCCTTGGCCGCGACCTCCGGGCCGGCTTCGACGCCTTCCACTCGCGCTACGACCTGAGCGAATATTCCTCGTACGATTACCGCTCCACGGGCGGCGGCGTGCGCGTGTCCTACCCCCTGAACGCCTACACCCTGCTCAGCGCCCGCTACTTCCTCAAGGCGGACGAGATCATTGTCCCGAACAATTTCTGCAGCAGCACCGGCGGGGGTTCGAACGCCCTGTGCGACCAGGTCGGCTCCTTCCTGAACTCGTCGGCCGGCTACACCCTGTACGTCGACCGCCGGAACGACCCGATCCGTCCGACCCGCGGCTGGACGGGTCGACTGATCCAGGACTTCGCCGGCATCGGCGGCGACGTGAACTATGTGAAGACCGAGGCTGAAATTTCCGCCTTCTGGGGCATCTCTCCCGAGTGGGTGGTCAGCACCTCGGCGTCCACCGGCTATGTGTCCGGCTGGGGCGGCGATCCGATCCGGATCAACGACCGCTTCTTCAAGGGCGGCAACAGCTTCCGCGGCTTCGAGACCGCGGGCATCGGTCCGCGTGACCTCCTGACCACGGATGCGCTGGGCGGGAATTTCTACGTCATCGGCACGATGGAGCTGACGGTTCCGAACGGCCTGCCGGAGGAGTACGGCATTCGCACCTCGCTCTTCACCGACGTCGGCACCGTCGGCCTGCTGGACGACCGCTACACCCTCAACCCCGACGGCACGGCCAGCACTCGCATCGTCGACGAGCTGGATCTGCGGGCGTCCGCCGGCGTCAGCATTCACTGGCGCTCGCCGATGGGGCCGATCCGCTTTGACCTGAGCAAGATCCTCGGCAGCGAAGACTACGACAAAACAGAAACGTTCCGCTTCTCGACTTCAACCCAGTTCTAAACATTCGGGCGTTCCGCCCACTCAAAGGCATTACGATGAAAACCCTCGCTCTCGGCGCCTTCGCTCTCGCCATGCTGGCCGGATCGGCCGCCGCCGCCCAGGACCAGAATTTCGGCCCGGTCGTCCCCGGCGTCTGCGTCTATCACCACGACCGTCTGATGGCCCAGTCGACCGCCGGCCAGTCGCTGGTCGCCGGTCTGCAGCGTCTGCAACAGGAAGTGCAGGCCGAGCTGGCCCCGTACGAACAGTTCATCCAGACCGAAGGCCAGGCCTTGCAACAGGGTCAGGCGACCATCCCGCAGGACCAGCTGGCCCAGCGCGCCCAGGCCCTCGACGCCCGCTACCGCGAGTTCGAGACCCTGCGTCAGACCCGGACCGGCGAGCTGCGCTACACCCTCGGCTATCAGCAGCAGCAGATCGGCCAGGCCGTCGACCCGATCCTCGGAGCGCTCTACGCCGAGCGCGGCTGCGGCATCCTGCTGAGCGCCGACGCCGTGATGCGGGCCAACCCGCAGATGGATCTGACCGAGATGGCCATCCAGCGCCTGAATGCGGCCCTGCCGTCGCTGCCGGCCTTCTCGCGCATGCCGGTTCCGGCCCAACCGGCCCAGTAATATGGGCCGAGGCCCCGATGAGCGGTTCTTCGAGTCGCTGCCGGCCCTGACGGTCGGCGCGCTCGCGGACCGGATCGGCGGCGAAGTCTCGCGCGGCGGGGACCGAACGGTCTCCGCCGTCGCGCCTTTGGCGACCGCCGGCGCCGGCGATGTGGCCTTCCTCGGCGACCGTCGGTTCCTGCCGGCCCTCGCCGAAACCGGCGCGGGTTGCGTCATCGTTCCGGCCTCCGCCGTCGAGGCCGCGCCCGCGGGCGCGGCGGTCATCGTCTCGGGCGAGGCCCAGGCCTCGTGGGCGCGCGCGTCGCTTCTGTTTCACCGGCCGATCGCCCTGATCCGCGCCGCTTCGCCCGAAGAGGTGGTCGAGGACGACAGCGTCGTGCTCGAGCCGGGCGTGGTGCTGGGCGCCGGCGCCCGCATCGGCCGCGGCAGCCGCATCGGCGCCAACACCGTGATCGGCCCCGGGGTGCAGATCGGCCGCGACTGCGTGATCGGATCCCATGTCAGCCTCGGCTTCGCCCTCGTCGGCGACCGCGTCCGCCTGCTGTCAGGCGGGCGGATCGGCGAACCGGGTTTCGGCGCGGCGGGCTCGCGCTCCGGGCCCGTCGACGTGCCCCAGCTGGGACGGGTCATCCTGCAGGACGGCGTCAGCGTCGGCGCCAACACCTGCATCGACCGCGGGGCCTATGGCGACACGGTGATCGGCGAGAACACCAAGATCGATAATCTGTGCATGATCGCCCACAACTGCGTGATCGGGCGCAACTGCCTGATGGCGGCGCACACGGGTCTGTCGGGCTCGGTGACGGTCGGCGACGGCGTCATGTTCGGCGGCAAGGCCGGCGTGGGCGACCACCTCAGCATCGGGGAGGGCGCCCGGGTCGCGGCCGGCGCCGGCGTCCTGCAGGACATTCCGGCCGGCGAAACCTGGTCGGGATATCCGGCGAAACCCCTTCGACAGTTCTTGCGTGAAGCGGTCTGGCTCGCCAAACAGGCGTCCGGAAAGGCACGCGCAGGGAAAGCCGGGAATGACTGACGAAACGGGAACCGGGGGAACCATCGACTACGCCGAGGTGATGCGCCGCCTGCCGCATCGCTATCCCTTCCTGCTGGTCGACAAGGCCGAGGACTTCGTCGCGGGGACCTCGATCACCGGCATCAAGAACGTCACCCACAACGAACCCTATTTCCCGGGCCATTTCCCGATCGACCCGGTCATGCCGGGCGTGATGATCGTCGAGGCCATGGCCCAGACCGGCGCGCTGATGATGTCCAAGACCCTGGACGTCTCGGTCGAGGGCAAGATCATCATGTTCATGTCGATCGACGGCGTCCGTTTCCGCAAGCCGGCCCGGCCGGGCGATCAGTTGCGCATGAAGGTGGTGGTCACGAAGCAGCGCGGCGACATCTTCAAATTCCGCGGCGAGACCTTCATCGATGGCAAGCTGGCGGCCGAGGCGGACTTCGCCGCCATGGTCGTGACCGTCGACCAGCCGGCCGCCTGATGGCCATCCACCCGACAGCCCAGGTCGATCCCGGCGCTCGCCTCGCCGAGGGCGTCGAGATCGGTCCCTGGACCATCGTCGGCCCCAACGTCGTCCTGGCGCAGGGCGTTCGCGTCGCCGGCCACGTCGTGATCCAGCAAGACACGACGGTCGGCGCCGGCACCACGATCCACCCCTTCTGCGTCATCGGGGGCGACCCCCAGCATGGCGGCTACAAGGGCGAGCCGGTGGCGCTGGAGATCGGCGAGAACAACACCATTCGCGAGCATTGCACCTTCAACCGGGGCACGCCGGGCGACCGGAAGCTGACCACGATCGGATCGAACGGCCTGTTCATGACGGGCGCCCATGTCGGCCATGACTGCGTGGTCGGGAGCCACGTCACCTTCGCCAACCATGCGACTCTCGGGGGCCACGCGCGGGTCGGCGACCGCGTGTTCCTGGGCGGCCTGGCGGCGGTGCACCAGTTCGGACGGGTGGGGCAAGGGGCGATCATCGGCGGTCTGGCCGCGGTGACCCGCGACGTCATCCCCTACGGCTCGGCCTGGGGCAATCACGCACGCCTGCACGGGCTCAACCTGATCGGGCTGAAGCGGAAGGGGTACGGCAAGGACGCCGTCCGGCGGCTTATGGCCGCCTGGCGCGCCCTGTTCGAGGGCGAGGGGACTTTCTCCGACCGCGTCGACGGGGTGGCCGCGGACTACGCCGATCTGCCCGAGATCATGGAGATCGTCGCCTTCATCCGCGAGGACGGCAAACGTCCGCTTTGCCTGCCGGGCGAATGAGCCGGCTGGGACTGATCGCCGGCGGCGGGGCCCTGCCCCTGTCCGTGGCCGCGCGCTGCGAGGCCGAGGGCCGGCCGGTGTTCGTGGTCCGCCTGACCGGTTTCGCCGACCCCCATCTGGCCCGCTATCCTGGCGTCGACGCCGGCATGGCCGAGATCGGTCGGGTGCTCTCGGCGCTGAAGAAGGCCGGCTGCGACGCCGTCTGCTTCGCCGGCACGGTCAGCCGCCCGGATTTCAAGGCGCTGAAGCCGGACTTCAAGGGCATGACCCTGCTGCCGGGGATCATCGCCGAGGCCGCCAAGGGCGATGACGCCCTGCTGCGCAAGATCCTCTCGGTGTTCGAGGGTGAGGGCTACGCCATCGAGGGGGCCGACGACATCCTCGGCGGCGAGACCCTGCCCGCGGGGGCCTTGGGCGCTCTCAAGCCGACGCCAGATCAGCTCAAGGACTTGAAGAAAGCGATCCACGTCGCGGAAAAGGCCGGAGAACTCGACATCGGCCAGGGCGCGGTCGTGTGCGAGGGCCTGGTGCTCGCGGTCGAGGCCCAGGAGGGCACCGACGCCATGCTGGCGCGGGTTGCCGGTCTGCCCGTCGATCTGCGCGGCTCCGCGTCCGACCGCAAGGGCGCGCTGGGCAAGGCGCCGAAGCCGATCCAGGATCTCCGCGTCGACATGCCGGTGATGGGCTCGCAGACCATAGAGCTGGCCGCCGCCGCCGGGCTGGCGGGCGTCGGCGGCGTCGCCGGCAAGCTGATCCTGATCGACCACGCCGCCATCGTCGAGGCGGCCGATCGCCTGGGCCTGTTCGTCTGGGGCGAGACGCGGTGAGTCGCCCGCTCAAGATCATGCTGGTCGCCGCCGAAGCCTCGGGCGACGTCCTCGGAGCCGGTCTGGCCGACGCGCTCAAGGCCCGGCTCGGCGGGGATGTGGCCTTCGTCGGCGTCGGCGGGGCGAAGATGGCCGAGGCCGGCGTCGCCAGCCCGTTCGACATCACCGACCTGTCCGTCCTGGGCTGGCTGGAGGGCCTGAAGGCCTATGGCGTGGTCAGGCGCCGCGTCGCCGACACCGCGGCCCTGGCGGTGGCCGAACGCCCTGACGCCGTGGTTCTGATCGACAGCTGGGGCTTCACCATCCGGGTGGCCAAGGCGATCCGCGCCGTCCTGCCGGACGTCCCGCTGATCAAATATGTCGGTCCCCAGGTCTGGGCCTCGCGCCCGGGTCGGGCGAAAACCCTGGCCGCCTCGGTCGACCACCTGCTGGCCCTCTACGCCTTCGACGCGCCGTGGTTCGAGCGCGAGGGGCTGGCGACCACGGTCGTCGGCTCCCAGGCGCTGCACGTTGACATGAGCGGGGCCGATCCCGCCGCCTTCCGGGCCTCGCGCGGCGTCGCCGCTGACGCGCCGCTGTTGCTGGTTCTGCCGGGCAGCCGCCGGTCCGAGATCAGCCTGATGACCCCGGTCTACGAAGCCGCCGTGGCACGCCTCAAGAAGGCGGACCCGTCGCTGGAAGTCGCCGTCGTGGCGGCCGGCCCCGTCGCCGACCTCGTCACCGCCGAGGTCGCCACCTGGCCGTTCCGCGCCCACATGGTCCCGGAGCCCGAGAAATACGCCGCCATGAAAGCCGCCACAGTGGCCCTGGCCACCAGCGGCACGGTCTCCACCGAACTGGCCCTGGCCGGCGTCCCCATGGTCATTTCCTACCGCTTCCAGCCGCTCAGCTACGCGATTATGAAGCCGTTCTTCACCGGCAAATACGCGACCCTGTTCAACCACGCGGCGGACGAAGAGATCGCCAGGGAACTGATCCAGGCCGACGCCACGCCGGAAAAGCTGGCCGCCGAAGTGGGCCGTCTGCTCGCCGATCCGGCGGCGCGGGCCGATCAGGCCGCCCGCCAGACGGCGGCGCTGGATCTGATGGGCCGGGCGGGACGCGACCCGTCCGAGATCGCGGCCGACGCGGTGCTGAGGGTGATCGCGGCGAAGACGGGGGCCTGAGGCGGAGTCCGCAACAGGAAAACGCCGGAGCGTTCGCCCCGGCGTCCCTGTTGTCCCGGATGTCGCGGGTTTGTCTCGCTTGTAGCGGATCGGATGTCGCGCTTGTCTCGCCCGGAATGTCTTGGTCGAGAGTCTCGCTTGTCTCGTTCCGCCCGAAACCTCAGCCCCGGTTCTGGATCGGCACGAAATCGCGCTCGGTCGGACCGGTGTAGAGCTGGCGCGGGCGGCCGATCTTCTGGGTCGGGTCGCCGATCATCTCCTGCCACTGGGCGATCCAGCCGACGGTGCGGGCCAGCGAGAACAGCACGGTGAACATCGAGGTCGGGAAGCCCATCGCCGACAGGGTGATGCCCGAATAGAAGTCGACGTTCGGGAACAGCTTGCGCTCGATGAAATATTCGTCGTTCAGCGCGATCCGCTCCAGTTCCTTGGCGACCTGGAACAGGGGGTCGTTGGGGTCGCCGACGGCGGCCAGCACCTCATCGGCGCTCTCCTTCATCACCTTGGCGCGCGGATCGTAGTTCTTGTAGACCCGGTGGCCGAAGCCCATCAGCTTGTATTTCTTGGCCTTCACGCCCTCGATGAACTCCGGAATCCGGTCCGGGGTGCCGATCTCCTTGAGCATGTTCAGCGCCTCTTCGTTGGCGCCCCCGTGCGACGGACCCCACAGGCAGGCGATGCCGGCGGCGATACAGGCGAACGGATTGGCGCCCGAGGACCCGGCCAGACGCACGGTCGAGGTCGAGGCGTTCTGCTCATGGTCGGCGTGCAGGATGAAGATGCGGTCCATGGCCTTGGCCAGCACCGGATTGACCTCATAGTCCTCGGCCGGAACCGCGAAACACATGCGGAGGAAATTCTCGGCGTAGTTCAGGTCGTTGCGCGGCGAAACGAACGGCTGGCCGATGTGATACTTGTAGGCCCGCGCCGCGATCGTCGGCATCTTGGCGATCAGCCGGATGGCGGAGATGTTCCGCTGCACCGGGTCCTGGATGTCCAGGCTGTCGTGATAGAAGGCCGACAGCGCCCCGACCGTGCCGACCATGATGGCCATCGGGTGGGCGTCGCGGCGGAAGCCCTCGAAGAAGCGGTCGAACTGCGAGTGCAGCATGGTGTGCATGGTGATGTTGCGCTCGAACGCCTCATATTGGGAGGCGGTCGGCAGTTCGCCGTGCAGAAGCAGGTGGCAGACTTCGATGAAGTTCGATTGCGAGGCCAGCTGATCGATCGGGTAGCCGCGGTGCAGCAGCGTGCCCTTGTCGCCGTCGATGAAGGTCAGGGCGCTTTCGCACGCCGCCGTCGAGGTGAAGCCGGGATCGTAGGTGAAGGCGTCGGTCGCGCCGTACAGCTTGCGGATATCGATCACGTCGGGGCCGGTCGAACCCGCCAGCACGGGCAGCTCCACGGTTTTGTCGCCGTATGTGAGGGTGGCGGAGCCGGCGGGTTTGGCGAGTTCAGTCATGAAAGCCCCTTGGTCAGTCGGCGGCCCCGCGCGAGGGAGGCGGCGGGTCGCGTTTCGGTGTGGAAGTCAGATAGTCTGTTGCAGCGCATCATTCAAACGCCCGAGGCTCTCTTCCCGCCCCAGGGCCGCGAGGACCTTGGCGATGTCCGGCGACGTGGAGCCGCCGGTCAGGGCCGCGCGCGCCGCCGGGCCGATCTTGCCGAAGCCGACGCCTTCTTCCTCGGCGAAGGCCTTGAGCTCGGCCTCGAGCGCGAACACGTCCCAACTTTCGAACAGCGCCAGCCGGTCGCGCAGTCGGCCGATCCGCTCGCCTGACTCGCCGGCCAGCATCTCGAGGCCCCTGGCCTCGATCGCGATCGGTCGCGGCTTGAGGACGAAGCCGGTCTGGTCGGCCAGTTCCAGGGTGGTCTTGGCCCGTCCCTTGACGAACGGCATGGCCTGCAGGAGCCGGGCCTCGTCGTCCGGGCCGAGGTCATGGCCGCGGGCGAGATGCACGTCGAGCGTCAGCTTGGCCAGCCGGTCGTCGTCGGCCAGCCGGATCCAGTGGGCGTTGACGTGGGCCAGCTTGTCGAAGTCCAGCCGCGCAGGGGCCCGGCCGATCCCGGGCAGGTCGAACCACTCGATCGCCTGGGCGTCCGAGAACAGCTCCTCGTCGCCGTGGGCCCAGCCCAGCCGCGCCAGATAGTTGCGCATGGCCTCGGGCAGATAGCCCATCTCGGCGTATTCATGCACCGCCTGGGCCCCGTGGCGCTTGGACAGCTTGGCGCCGTCCGGTCCGTGGATCAGCGGGATGTGGGCGAAGACCGGCCGGGTCCAGCCCAGGGCGTCGTAGATCAGGCTCTGCCGCGCGGCGTTGTTCAGATGGTCGTCGCCGCGGATCACATGGGTCACGCCCATGTCGTGGTCGTCGACCACCACGGCCAGATTATAGGTCGGCGCCCCGTCCGAACGCAGGATGACCAGATCATCCAGTGAGGCGGAGTCCCAGCGCACTGCGCCCTGCACGGCGTCCTCGACCACGACGGCCGCGTCGGCGGGGCGGCGAAAGCGCACCGTGTGCGGCTTCGACAGGTCGTCGACCGTCGGGCTGCGGTCGCGCCACGGAGACTCGAAAGCGCGCCCCTTGGCCTTGGCGGCATCCCGCAGTGCTCCGGTCTCCTCGGCGGTCAGGAAATCGCGATAGGCGTGCCCCGTCTCGAGCAGGATGTTGGCCACCTCGCGGTGCCGGTCCGCGCGCGAGAACTGGAACACCGGTTCGTCGTCGGCGAACAGGCCCAGCCAGCTCAGGCCGTCGAAGATGGCCTTGACCGCCGCGTCGGTAGACCGCTCGCGATCCGTGTCTTCCACCCGGACCAGGAACCGCCCGTTGTGTCGTCTCGCATACAAATAGTTGAAAAGCGCCGTGCGAGCGCCCCCTATGTGCAGGAATCCGGTCGGCGAAGGGGCGAAGCGGGTGACGACTTCGGGTGCGGGGTTGGAGGGAGAGGTCATGGCGGGGGTTATACCGCCCGCTTCGGCAATGCCCAGCCTCCGTGCGCGCCTCGCGGGGTTTCTCCGCCATCAGATGACCCTGCAGGCGCTGCGCTGGCGGCTCTGGGCCCCAGTGGCGCTGGGCGGCGGTTGCGCCGTCTATTTCGTGCTGAAGACGGAGCCGCCGGCCTGGCCGCTGCTGATCGCCGGCGGTCTGACCGCCGGCGCATGGCTGGGCGCGCGGCGGCTGGGTCTCGGCCGCGTCTGGACCCTGCCGCTGATGCTGCTGGCCTGCTTCGCCCTCGGCCTCGCCGTGGCCAAGCTGCGCACCGACGCGGTCACGGCGCCGATCGCGCCCGCCTTGGCCGAGCCGACCGTGGTCGAGGGCTGGGTCATGGATGTCGACAGCCCCGGGGCCGCCGGGCCGCGCGTGGTGATCGCTCCGGTCCGTATCCGCGGCCTCGCCCCCGAACGCACGCCCGAGCGGCTGCGCGCCACGGTGCGCGGAGCCGCGCCGGAGCCGGGGCAGGCGGTGCGCC
>NZ_JAVHLH010000400.1 GCF_031082345.1 Brevundimonas sp.
GGGCCGCGGTGATCGGGCCGACCACGGCCAGCAGGCCCACGGCCCAGCTGGAGATGATCAGATAGCGCAGATACTGCGTCTGCAGGATGGCGCGCAGGGCCTGGGCCGCCTCGCCGGAACCCGGTTCGCCTTTCGCCGGCTTGCTGATTCCGTCGGATTCGACCATTGCGCGCGCCAGCTCCCAAACAACCCGGAGCGAACGCTATGGCGAAGTTTCTAAGACGAGATGAACGGCGCCGTTTTCCGATCACGCCGTTCTCGCAACGTCCCGGATCAGGCGGAGCCGGCCTCGTCCGGCGTCAGCGCCCGGATCGACAGGGCGTGCACGGGCCCGGCCAGTTCCTCGCGCAACAGGTCGTTCACGGCCCGCTGGCGCTGCACCCGCCCCTGCCCCTCAAAGGCCGCTGAGACCACCGTCACATTGAAATGACTCTCGCCGCCGGCCTTGCCGTCCAGCCCGCCTTCGTGGTGGTGGCCGGCGTGCCGACCGCTGTCGTCCTCGATCTCCAGACGGGCCGGAGCGAGCCCCGCCGTGAGTTTTTTGCGAATAATCGTCGCTATCGGGCCTTCCGGCATGGGCTTGTCCTTGTTGGCGACCAATTCACCCCTACACTTCGGACGATGTCATCAGCCTTTCAATACAAGCCGCGCTTCAAGGATATGCGGGTCAAGCCGCCCCGCCCCGAGGAGGAAGCGGCGGAGGCCGACGTCCTGCACCTCAAGCCGGGCGAAAAACCCTGCCAATGGCCCGACTGCCGTCAGGCCGCGACGGCGCGCGCGCCGAAGTCGCGCGAACGGCTCAACGACTTCTACGACTTCTGTCAGCGCCACGCCGGCGAGTACAACAAGGGCTGGAATTTCTACGCCGGCATGAGCGAGGGCCAGGTCCGCGCCGCCCAGGAGAACGAGGCCATGACCGGCGGCCGCCCGACCTGGGAGATGAAGGCCGGCAAATTCACCCGCGAGGCCGCGGCCTTCGCCGCCAAGATCGGCACGGCCAACAACACCGGCGCCGGCAGCTGGCGCGACAGCTTCGGCCTGTTCGGCCGCCGCACCCAGGAACAGGCCGGGCCGGGCGGCGAGGACGACCTGCGCATCGGCAAGCTCGAGCGTTCGGCCTTGGCCGACCTCGGCCTCGACGCCCGCACCGACAAGAAGAAGATCAAGGCCCGCTATCACGAGCTGCTGAAGCGCTTCCACCCCGACCTGAACAAGGGCGACCGCGGCGCCGAGGCCAAGCTCCAGAACGTCATCAAGGCCTACAAGACGCTGAAGAAGGCCGGCCTGGCCTAGCCTGCGGCCGGCTCCGCGCATTCCAGCGTCAGCGACCGCAGGCCTTCCGCCCGCCGGAAGCGGCCCCAGCGCTCGC
>NZ_JAVHLH010000401.1 GCF_031082345.1 Brevundimonas sp.
GTGTTCGTTGTGATGAACCTGCCGGCTGGAGCGGTTGTGGTATTTTAATACCGTAACCAAAATCATGTGGTAATACATTGGGTTAGACAGAGACCACCACGCCAACCCGCATTGACTACACCCCCGCCTTCCTCTATCAGCGCGCCTTCCGCTCATCCCGGTCACGGGACGGGCCCTTCGTTCGTCCCCAGGAACCCTCGTCATGCTGAAGAGCACCACGGCTTCGTTGAAGCCGGCCGAGGTCACGAAGAAGTGGATCCACATCGACGCCGAAGGCGTCGTGGTGGGCCGTCTCGCGACCTTCATCGCCAACCGTCTGCGCGGCAAGCACCGCGGCGACTACACCCCGCACGTCGATTGCGGCGACTATGTCGTCGTCACCAACGTCGACAAGGTGGTGTTCACCGGCAAGAAGAACACCGACAAGATCTACTACCGCCACACCGGCCACCCGGGCGGCGTCAAGCAGACGACCCCCGAGAAGGTGCTGAACGGCCGCTTCCCTGAGCGCGTGCTCGAGAAGGCCGTCGAGCGCATGCTGCCCAAGGAAAGCCCCCTGGCCCGCAAGCAGATGACGCACCTGCGCCTGTTCGCCGGTCCGGCCCACACCCACGAAGCCCAGTCGCCCGAGACGATCGACTTCAAGTCGGCTTCTCCCAAGAACACCCGGAGCGTCTGAGCATGACCGACGTCACCAACGAAACCGCCGGCGAAACCGCCGCCGTGGACACCCCCGCCGCCGAGACCCTGTCGGGCTTCGACGCCCTGAAGGGCATGGGCACCGCCTCGGCGTCCGAGGACGCCCCGGTCTATGTCCAGAAGCTGGACGCCCAGGGCCGCGCCTATTCGACCGGCAAGCGCAAGAACGCGATCGCCCGCGTGTGGATCAAGCCGGGCACCGGCAAGATCACCATCAACGGCAAGGATCAGATGCAGTATTTCGCCCGCGAAATCCTGCGCATGATGATCGCCCAGCCGCTGGAAGTGACCGATCGCGTCACCCAGTTCGACGTCGATTGCACCGTCCAGGGCTCGGGCCTGTCGGGCCAGGCCGGCGCCATCCGCCACGGCCTGTCGCACGCCCTGACCCACTATGAGCCGGCGCTGCGCCCGGTCCTGAAGCCGCACGGCTTCCTGACCCGCGACAGCCGCGTCGTCGAGCGCAAGAAGTACGGCCGCGCCAAGGCCCGCAAGTCCTTCCAGTTCTCGAAGCGCTAAGCGGATCGCGAAAGCGGTTATGGATGGGGGCGCTTCGGGAAACCGGGGCGCCCTTTTTCTTGTTTCCTTCTCCCCTTGCGGGAGAAGGTGTCAGGCGAAGCCTGAC
>NZ_JAVHLH010000402.1 GCF_031082345.1 Brevundimonas sp.
TGGGGGGGAGCTGGCGCGGCAGCTGGCGTACTGGCGGGCGCGGCTGGGTGGGGATCTGCCGGTGCTGGAGCTGCCGTGGGACCGGCCGCGGCCGGCGGTGCTGCTGTTCCACGGCTGCGGCGGCCTGAGGGGGCATCTGCCGAAATACGCCGAGGTGGCGAAGGCGGCCGGCTGGCGGGCCTTCATCGTCGATTCCTACGGCCCGCGCGGCTGGAGCCGTCAGTTCGCCATGGCCACGGTCTGCACCGGCCTGCTGCTGCGCGGTCACGACCGGGCCGGCGACATCCTGGCGACCCTTTACGGCGTGTCGCAGCGGCCCGACGTGGACGCCTCGAAGATCGCCCTGGCCGGCTGGAGCCACGGCGGCTGGGGCATCATGGAGGCGATGAGCGCCGACCGCTCCCGCCCCGCCCTCGGCCTCGCCGACCCCGGAAACGTCAGTCTCGACGGGGTGGTCGCCGCGTACCTCGCCTACCCCTATGTCGGGATCGCCGCCTTCAACCGGATGCGGCCGTGGCGGCACTGTCCGAAGACCCTGGCGGTGATCGCCCGCTCGGATCACCTGACCACGGTGCGCAACGCTGAGCGGGTCCACGACATGATCCGCAACTGCGGGGCCGAGGTCGACACCTGGATCGCCGACGGCAGCCACAGCTTCGACGAGCCGATGACCGCCCCGCCGATGCGCTACGACCCCGAGCTCAGCGACGAAGCCCTGCGCCGCTTCGGCGCCCTGCTGCACGACGTGGCGGTCGCGCCCGCCGCCTGATCGGTCTATGGACCGCGCCATGACGACCCTCCTCTACGGCCGCCCCCCCGCGGTGTTCGACCCGCCCGGCGACGCCATCCAGACCTCGCCCCTGATCCCGGGCTCGACCCCGCTCGAGTCCGTGCCCGAAGGCTCGGCCGACGCCGCCATGATCTACGCCCCGCCCGGGGTGCTGGAGCGGCGGTATACGCTGGCCCTGGCGCTGCGGGCGCTGAAGCCCGGCGGCCGCCTCGACGTCATGGCTCCCAAGGACAAGGGCGGCTCCCGCCTGAAGAAGGAGCTCGAAGCCTTCGGCGTCGAGATCGGCGAGAGCGCCAAGGCCCACCACCGCCGCTGCGTGGTGATCCGGCCCGAGACCCTGACCGGCCTGGACGAGGCCATCACCGCCGGCGCCCCCCGCCTCGTGCCCGGGCTCGACGCCTGGTCGCAGCCGGGCGTCTTCGCCTGGGACCGCGTCGACGCCGGGACCCTGCTGCTGGCCCGGACCCTGCCGCCGCTG
>NZ_JAVHLH010000403.1 GCF_031082345.1 Brevundimonas sp.
AGCGCCCCGCCGGCGCCGCGCTCGCGCAGCTGAATGACGCCGGTCAGGGCGCCGGCGCCGTACGGACCGGCGCCCGAGCCGCGCACGATGTCGAGGCCGGACAGGCTCTCGGTCGGGACCTGGGACCAGATCACCCAGCCGCCGAAGGGGTCGTTCAGGGGCACGCCGTCGAGCGTGACCAGGGTGCGGCCGGCGCCCGACGGGGCGACGGCGCGCAGACTGATGCCCTGGGTGGTCGGATTGGCTGACAGGCTGGAGGTTCGGCGGAACAGGGAGACGGCGGGGACCGAGGCCAGGGCCTCGTCGAGACGTTGCTGGTCGCGCAGGTCCCCGTCGTCGAGGCGGATGATGGAGAAGGCGGCCTCGCCGGCGGCCGGCGGCAGGCGGGCGCCGGTGACCACGACTTCGGGGAGCTGGGGCGGCGGAGGAATCTGGAGCATGGACGCTTCAATACACGCCGGCGCCGGCAGTTGCGCCCCTTCAGGCCGCGGCAGGCACCGGCTCGGGGGCCATGACCCGTCGGATGGCGTCCAGCAGTTCATCAGGCTGGATCGGCTTGCGGGCGACGCCATCCATGCCGGCGGCCAGATAGTCCGCCGCGTCATCGGGATCCGCGTTGGCCGTGAGAGCGAGAATGGGCACACGGGTAAAGGATTCCCCGAGCGCCCTGATGGCCCGGGTGGCGGCGACGCCGTCCATGACCGGCATCTTCACGTCCATCAGGACCAGATCGTAGCGGGTTCTCTGCACCTGCTCGACCGCTTCGGCCCCGTTCTCCACCGTATCCGAGGTGCAGCCGAACAGTTCGAGCACGCGGCTGGCGACGAAGCGGTTGGTGGCGTTGTCATCGACGATGAGCACGTGGAGCGTATCGTGCGGCGTCGGGTCGGCCCTGTTCAGCACCTGTCGACGCAACTCCGGACCAGCGCAGGGCAGGCACAGCTCGATCTCGAAACGCGCGCCTCCCTGCGGGGAGCGGGCGACCGAGAGCCGCCCGTCCATTCGCCCGACAATCTGTCGGCAGATGGCGAGGCCGAGGCCGGCGCCTGCCCCCGCCCGGCCGGCCTGACCGGTATTGAAGGGTTCGAAAATGTCGGCGGCGACCCCTTCGGGCACGCCCGGACCGCTGTCGTCCACCGTGGCGGCGATGCTGACAAGATCGTCCCGCCCGCTGGTCCGGATGCGCACCACCA
>NZ_JAVHLH010000404.1 GCF_031082345.1 Brevundimonas sp.
ATCTCGCCGAGGCGGGCCTCGATCCGGGGCGGCTCGCGCGGGCCGACGGCCTCGAACGCGACGATGGCCAGCACCGCCAGCACCAGCAGCAGGCCGAGACCGCCCATGAGCCATTCGAGCAGGGCGGGGGCGGGCAGGGGCTTCTTGCGCGCGGCCATCAGACCAGCAACCGGGCGGCGGCGGCGCCGATGGCGCCGGGGAAGGACAGGACCACCACGGCGTCGACGATCTCGGCCAGGCCGTGGCCCTGGGTGCGGCCGAACACCCACAGCACATAAAGGCTGGTCAGCAGCACCAGGCCGTAGCCGGCGAGGGTGTAGTGGAGGAAGGCGGACAGCGGGCGGTCGTGCACCTCCTGGCCCGCGAAGCCGACGCTGTAGACGATGGCGTGCATGACCAGCAGCGACCCGACCATCAGGGCGGCCACGTGAAGGGCGGTCATGCGATAGGCGATCAGGACCATCTCTTCGGTCGGGGCCATGTTGAGGCCGAGGAACAGGGCGCCGGCCACCATCAGGAACAGTTCGCCGGGATAGGCCGCCTGGTCCTCGTCGCCGACCTTGTCCCCACCGGCGCTGAGCTGGCGGCCGGCGAGCAGGGCGCCCATGGCCCCGGCGACGGCCTGGAGAACCAGCTGGCCGGCGATCTGGCCCGGCGGGGCGTCGGGCTCGAGCACGCCGAAGAGGGCGAGGACGATGGCGGCGACGAGGAAGCCGACGGCGAGGGCGACGAGGGTGTCGAGCAGGGCGTGGCCGACGCCCCGGTGGCTGGCGCTGAAGCCGGCGTAGAAGGCCAGGCCGAACAGCAGGGGCAGGGCGACGAGCAGGAAGGCGGCCAGCCGCGCCGGCTCGAGAATGAAGCCCAGCCACCACATTTCCATGGTCATCAGCAGCGGAAGGCTGAACAGCAGGGCGCCGCCGAAGGCGCGGGCCAGGTCGCGGGCGTAGTCGAACTCGCGGCGGCGGTCGAAGTCGAGGCTGGCGATCATGGAGACGGCAACTCCTGAAAGGGCGCTCCGGCTCCCGTTGTCGGGGCCGCTATTCGGGGAAGGCGACCAGAAGGGCGTCTAGGGCGGTCTCGATGCGGGCCCAGCCCGCCTCGTCGAGGGGGACGCCGCCGACCCCGGGGCGGGCGCCGCCGGACAGGGCGAGGTGCTGGACGGCGGCCAGC
>NZ_JAVHLH010000405.1 GCF_031082345.1 Brevundimonas sp.
CGCTTCATCTCCGGCCCGGCGGAATGGACCAGATCGAGGCCGGCGGCGGCGATCGGCGCGGCCAGCCCCTCGTGCAGGGCGCGCGACTGGTCGCCCAGCTCCAGCATGTCGGTCAGCACCACGACGCGCCGGGCCCCCGGCCCGACCGGCTTGGCCCCGAGGCTGCGGAAGCCGGCGGCCATCGACAGCGGATTGGCGTTGTAGCTCTCGTCGATCAGGGTGAAGGCCCCGCCCGCCGCCTTGACCACCGAGGTCTGGCCGCGGCCCGCCAGCGGCTCGAAGTCGGCGAGGGCGGCCAGGCCGGTCTCCAGCGGCACGTCCAGCGCCTCAAGCATCAGCAGCACGCACAGGCTGTTCAGGCCCCAGTGGAAGCCCGACTGTCGCAGGGTGAAGTCCAGCGGCCGGCCATGGAACTCGGCCTTGACCCGCGCGCCCTCGGGGCCGGGAACGAAGTCCAGCAGGCGGGCGTCATGGCCGGGCGAGGCGCCGAAGACGGCGAGGCGCGCCCCGGCCTTGCGGGCGGCGGCGTCCAGCACCGTGGCGAAGCCGACGTCTCCGTTCAGAACCGCGACGCCGTCGGGCGCCAGGCCCTCGAAGATGGCCGCCTTTTCCTTCGCCACCCCGGCCTCGCCCTCGGCGAAGGCCTCGATATGCACCGGCCCGACCGTGGTGACGCAGGCCGCGTGCGGCCGCACCATCTTCGACAGGGGGGCGATTTCACCGGGCGCGTTCATGCCGATCTCGAACACGGCGCGGGCGGTCGAGCGGGGCATCCGGGCCAGGGTCAACGGCACGCCGATGTGGTTGTTGTAGCTCTTGATCGAGGCGTGGGCGGGCCCGGCCAGGTCGAGGCCGGCCTTGATCGCCTGGGTCACGCTGGTCTTGCCGACCGAGCCGGTGACCGCGCCCCGGCGCACCTGCGGGCTGCGCTCGCGCGAGGCGACGCCGAGGGCCTCCAGCGCCCGCAGGGTGTCGGCCACCACGACGGACGGTCCGCCCTCGACCGGATGTTCCACAATCGCCCCGGCCGCGCCGGCGGCGAAGGCGGCGGCGGCGAAGTCATGGCCGTCGCGCGCGCCCTTCAGGGCCAGGAACAGGTCGCCGGGCACGATCTCGCGGCTGTTGTAGGTGATCCCCACGACCTCA
>NZ_JAVHLH010000406.1 GCF_031082345.1 Brevundimonas sp.
GGCCTTTGTCGTGGCGCGGGTCTGCCTGCCCTACGCCAGCCGCGCCAAGACCTTCGAGGGCGCCATGCGCGCGGCCCGCGACATGGACTTCCGCCGCCCCGCCGCGGACCGGACGCCGCTCGAGGACTGGGCCTCGGAGGTCGAGATGATCTCCAGGGACGGGCGCTGGCGCCTGCGGATCGAGGAAGGCACCGTCGAGGATGACGGGGTCGCGGCCTATGTGGTGACCTGCGGCGTCTCGTCGAACCTGGTCGGCAGCCGCGAGCTGGGCCGGATGGCGCGGCTGGTCGTGGGACGCAATCCGCTGTGGTCGCAGACGCCCGGGGCGCCGTGGCGCTGGGAGCGGCGGACGCCGCGCCCGGATGAATACGCCATCCACATCGATGTGACGGAAGGGCCGGACCGGCGCGCGGTGCTGGCGGCGCGCGGCGTCTACTACTGAGGTCGGGCGGCGGCCAGCGCCGCCTCGCGGATACGGCCGACCATGGCGTTCAGCCCGTTGGCGCGCTGGCGGGTCAGGGCCGACGGCAGGCCGAGACGATCCAGGGCGGCCCGGGCGTCGAAGGCCAGGATCTCGGCGGGGGCGCGGCCGGAATAGAGCCGCAGCAGCAGGGCGATATTGCCCTTGGACAGGGCGCTGTCGCTGTCGGCGAGGAAGGACAGGCGATCACCGTCGCGCCGGACCGCCAGCCAGACCTGGGCGGCGCAGCCCGGCACCTTGTTGGCCTCGGTGCGGTCGGCGTCGGGGAGCGGCTCCAGATCCTTGCCGAGCTCGATGACGTACTCGATCCGCCCTTCCCAGTCGCCGAGAAGGTCGAACTCCTCGACCAGTTCGGCGAGGACGGCGTCGATGGGGGCTTCCGCGTTCATCCGGGCCAGATAGGCCGCCGCGGCGTTAACGACAACCACGCCGTCGGTCCCCAGAAAACGGCCCGCGAGGCCCGACGGGCGCTCTCCTTAGAAGCGTGTGCGCTTTGGACGACTCGCCCGCGCGGCTAGGCTCTCCGGCCGGGGCGCCGTGTTCCGCCGCCCTCAACCCCTGTCCCGTCCGCCCTTGACCCCATCCGCCGACATCGCCGCCAGCGAACCGCCCACCGGCCCCCGGGTCCGGG
>NZ_JAVHLH010000407.1 GCF_031082345.1 Brevundimonas sp.
CCACCCGCGGCGCCAGCGGCGCGGGTGGTCGTCATCGACCAGCCGGGCGCGGGCCAGGCCGCGGTGGTCGCCGCGATCCGCGGCGTCTCGCGCACGGACGCCGACTACTTCCCCCTGTCGCTGGGCAACACCCTGCTGGGCGGCGGCTATTCCTCTCGCCTGAATCAGGAGGTGCGGATCAAGCGGGGGCTCAGCTACGGGGCCGGCTCCTCGCTCGGCGCGCGGGCGGACGAAGGCGTCTTCACCGCCAGCGCCCAGACCCGCAACGACGCCGTGCCGGAGGTGGCCGCCCTGATCCTGGAGGAGATCGGCCGCATGGGCTCGGAGCGGATATCCGAGGCCGAGCTGTCGCCGCGCCGGGCGGTGATGATCGGCGGCTTCGGCCGCTCGCTCGAGACGGTCGACGGTCTGGGAGGCTTCATCGCCAGTCTGGCCCTCTACGACCTGCCGATGAGCGAGCTGGCGGCCTACGCCGGCAATGTCCGGGCTGTGACCCCCGAGCAGATCGAGAGCGCCTTCGCCCGCCACCTGCCGGGCTCGGAGGCCAGCCTGGTGATCGTCGGCGATGCGGCCCAGTTCCTCGAGGCGCTGCGGGCGAAATATCCGAACGTCGAGGTGATCCCGCTGACGGACCTGGACCTGGATAACGGCGCCCTGCGCTGAGGCGCCGGGCCCGGGGCGGTCAGGTCGACAGGCAGACCACCTGCGCCACCCGCAGGTCGCGGCGCAGATCGTCGGCGACGAGGCCGTAGTTGTCGATGGTGACGGTGCGGCCCGTCAGCGGTTCGTCGGCCTTCTGCAGGCCGCGGACAGCCGGGCCGAAGGTGTCGGGCGAGGTGGTGTAGATGCGGCCGCGGCGCGGGCTCTCGGCGATGGTGACCGCGACGACGCGACCCTGGCGGTCGAGCACCGGCGCGCCCGAAAGCCCGGCGAGGGTGCCGCCCAGACGGTCGGTGCGGCCCACCTCGGCCCAGGCGAGGATCGGCTCGTCGCGCTGGCCACGGCCCCGGACCCTCAGGGTCTCGCGGCCGAGCAGGCGCGAGGTGACCTCGCCGGCGCGGCCCTGCGGGTAGCCCGGATGGAAGGCGCGCTGGCCCTTGCGCAGG
>NZ_JAVHLH010000408.1 GCF_031082345.1 Brevundimonas sp.
CGGGTCGGCCCGGTCACCTTCAAACAGCTGCTGGACCGGTTCGGCTCGGCCGCACGCGCCGTCGAGGCCCTGCCCGACCTGATCCGGCGCGGCGGCGGGCATGGGCACGACCTGCCGCCGGCGCCCGATATCGAACGGGAGATCGAGGCGGGAACCGGGATCGGGGCCCGACTGATCGTCCTCGGCGACGCCGACTACCCGGAGATGCTGGCCGCCGTCGATCCGCCGCCGCCCGTGCTCTGGGCGCTTGGGGACGCGAGCCTGATGGGCCGCCCCTGCCTCGCCGTGGTCGGGGCGCGGATCGCCTCGGCGGGCGGGCAGCGGATCGCACGGGGCCTGTCGCAGCAGCTGGGCGAGGCCGGGCATGTGGTGGTGTCCGGTCTGGCGCGCGGCATCGACGGCGCGGCCCACGCCGGGGCCCTGCCGACCGGAACCGTGGCCGTGCTGGGCGGCGGGGTCGACGATGTCTATCCGCCCGACAACGCCGACCTGTACCGCCAGATCGCCGAACAGGGCTGCATCGTCTCGGAAAGCCCGGTCGGGGCGCGGGCCCAGGCGAAGGACTTTCCGCGCCGCAACCGCATCATCTCGGGCCTGTCGCGGGGCGTCATCGTCGTCGAGGCCGAGCTCCGGTCAGGTTCATTGATCACGGCGCGGCTGGCGGCCGAACAGGGCCGCGACGTCTTCGCCGTGCCGGGGTCGCCGCTGGACCCGCGGTCGCGCGGACCCAACGAACTGCTGCGACAGGGCGCGATCCTGTGCGAGGGTGTGGAGGACGTGGAGCGGGCCTTCTCGACCCTGCGCACCCTGGGCGAGCCGCCCGCCGGCAATCCCTTCGACGGCGCCCCCGACGACGTGGACGCCGCCTTCCTCGAACAGGTCGCCGCCCTGCTGTCGCCGACGCCGACGCCCCGCGACGAGCTGGCCCGGGCGCTGAACGCGCCGGTCGGAACGGTCGCCGCCGCCCTGCTGGAATTGAGCCTCGCCGGCCGCGCCACCCTGCTTCCGGGAGGTCTGGTTTCCGTCTGACCGACCCTCCTAATTGCGGCGGCGATTGACAGCGACGCCCGCGCCAACCACGTTCCGCCCCCTTTCGAGCCC
>NZ_JAVHLH010000409.1 GCF_031082345.1 Brevundimonas sp.
GGCGGGCGGCGCCGTCGCAGACCGGCAGGTCGGGACGGGCGAGGCCGGCGCAGCCGCCGAGCGCGGCGCAGGCGAGCATCAGGATCAGGCGATGGGACATGGTCAGGCTCCGGAAGGTCGGATGGATCCGCCACCTTTCGGCGGCCGGCGGTCGGCTTCGAGGGGGCCGCGGGCGCGGCCCGAGCCGCTTGAGCCCAGCGCCGCCGCATTGGCGAAGTCGGCGAGGCCCGCGCTGGCCCCGCCGGCGATGCCGGCGGCGATCGCCGGGGTCTGCAGGAAGAAGATGCCGCCGAGCAGGCACAGGGCGATGAAGATCAGACCGCCCATCATCGGGTCCTGGCCCTGGATGGCGCCCCACTGGTCGCGCACCAGCGACAGCACCAGCGGGAAGATGACGATGATCAGGGCGAACAGGACGAGATAGTTCACCGCCTGGCCCAGCCAGCCGAAGAAGAAGCGCCGGGTGGCGTCGAACAGGGCGCAGGCGATGAAGATGGGCCCGAGCGCGACCAGCAGGGCCAAGGCCAGCTTGGCCAGCATGACCACCCCGAAACCGAGGGCGCAGGCCAGGGCGCCGATGATCAGGACGGCCGCCGAGACGATCCAGGGGCCAGGATCGAATGCCGAGCCCTCGCGCGCGATCGTCTCGGCGAGATAGCCGGCGTAGGCGAGGAACTGGTCGAAGGCGGCGCCGACGCCCGGCGTCTCGGCGCCGCTGACGGCCCGGGTCAGGGCGTTGGGCAGGCCGGTGAACAGCGGTTCGGTGACGAAGGTCGAATAGGCGGCCGTCGTCGCCAGGGCGTAGATCAGGGCCAGTTTGATCGAGCGGATGGCGAAATCCATCACCGGCTCGCTGATGGCCCCGCGCAGGATGGCGAAGCCGTAGAGGACGACATAGAGGACCAGGGCGATCCGCAGCGGGCCGTCGACTTCGGCGATGACCGAGGCGAGGCGCTCGCCGAGGAATTCGTTCAGCCGGGCGTCGATGAAGTCGTAGCTCGGCTCGAAGACCCGGAAGCTCATCGTCACCCTCCCTGCGCCGTGCGCGCATAGACGGCCAGGCGATCGCGGCGCCGGGCCTCGGCCAGGCCGCG
>NZ_JAVHLH010000040.1 GCF_031082345.1 Brevundimonas sp.
GGCCCGAGGCCGAGGCGGCGGTGGCGGCGCTGGCCGATCTGGTCGGTCGGCGCTTCGACGAGGATCAGTAACGAAAACGCCCCGTCCCCGATCAAGTCGGGGATGACAAGCGGTCGCGCGCTCAAGGAGCGAGCGACCGCGTCGCGAGCGTTAGCGCCCTGACAAACGCCTTATGGCGTTTCGGTGATCAGCAGGGCGGCCGAGGCGGTGCCGCCGTTGAAGGTGCCGATCCAGATGTCATAGGTGCCGCTGGCCGGCCTGTTGAAGCGCACCTCGGCGTCGCCGTCGCCCCAGCTGTCGTCGTCACAATACCAGCGGCCGTCGGGACCGTTGATGATCAGGGTCGTGTCGGTCGAGGAGCGGGTGCGGAACACCAGCGGCAGCGATCCGGCGCTGTAGGTGACCTCGAAGTCCGGCGCGTTGGAGATGTCCCCGACGCAGGCGCCCGGCAGGTCGGTGTCCGTATAGGCGTCGATCGAGCCGCCGGCGGTCAGATTGACCCGGTACGGATCCGGCGTGAAGCCGGCGTTGAGCCGGATTTCACCGAAATTGGCGGTCAGGCCGGCGTTCTGCGCGGCGGCCACGCCCGGTGCGAGCAGGGCGGCGAACGCCAGCGCGCTGAGGAGAGTCTTCATGTCATTGGTCCCCGATAATCCCTGTGGATCAGCCCGGACCGGACTCGACGCCAATCGAAGGCCGCCGTCAAGCTGATCGAACGGTGTTGTCAGGATTCGTGGGACGCCGCCGCCGCCGCGGAAGCCTTTCCGGCCTGGGGCGCGTTCAGCGCGAGGGCCTGGTGGAGCCGAGGGGAGTCGAACCCCTGACCTCGTCATTGCGAACGACGCGCTCTACCAACTGAGCTACGGCCCCGTTTCCGGGCTTCAGGCGAGGGCGCGACATACGAGCGGGGGCCCCGTGGTGTCAACGGTGTTCGGCGCCGATCGTCGCGGCGGCCGCGCGAATCCTTGGACAGGCCGGAGCGACGCGCTAGAAGCGGACGGCATCGCGGGAGCATATCGTCCATGGGTTACGCCATCGTCTGGCTGGTCAACACCATCCTGTCGCTCATGACCTGGGCGATCATACTGTCGGCCATCCTGAGCTGGCTGTTCGCCTTCGACGTCATCAACCATCGCAACCGCTTCGTGAACCAGGTGGCGATGTTCCTCGACGCCCTGACGGCGCCGATCCTGGCCCCCTTCCGGCGGATCATTCCGCCGCTGGGCGGACTGGACATCACGCCGATCGTGGCCATCCTGACGCTCCACTTCCTCGGCATATTGTTCAACCGGATGAGCGCGCCCTTCCTGATCCAGGTGCTGGGCTAGGCGTGACCGGCGTGCGACAGGCGGTCCCGAGCGACACGACGGCGGACGGCGGGCGCTTGCGCCGCCCGGCAGGCCGTCTAGGGTGCCGCTCCGATCGGGCCCAGCGCCCGCCAGTAGTCCGGACTTCATGACCACGATCCGATCAGTCGCCATCGTCGGCGCGGGCCAGATGGGGGCGGGAATCGCCCAGGCCGTCGCGGCGGGCGGCTATGACGTCCTGCTCCATGACGCCGTCGCCGAACGCGTGCCCCAGGCCCAGGGCGTCATCGCCGCCAGCCTGTCGCGTCAGGTCGCGCGCGGACTGATCACCCAGGCCGAGGCCGACGCCGCCGTGGCGCGGATCCGGCCGGCGAAGTCGCTGGCCGAGGCGGCGAAGGCCGATCTGGTCATCGAGGCGGCGGTCGAGGACGAGGCGGTCAAGAAGGCCATCCTCGCCGATCTGGTCCCGCACCTGGGCCCGGACACCCTGCTGGCCTCAAACACCTCGTCGATCTCGATCACCCGCCTGGCCTCGGCGACCGACCGGCCCGAGCGCTTCATCGGCCTGCATTTCATGAAGCCGGCCCCGGTGATGAAGCTGGTCGAGATCATCCGCGGCATCGCCACCTCGGCCGAGACCTACGACACCGCCGTCGCCTTCGCCGAGAGCCTCGGCAAGACCACCACCAACGCCGAGGACTTTCCGGCCTTCATCGTCAACCGCATCCTGGTGCCGATGATCAACGAGGCGATCTACACCCTCTACGAGGGGGTCGGGAACGTGACCTCGATCGACAAGGCGCTGAAGCTGGGGGCCAACCATCCGATGGGGCCGCTGGAGCTGGCCGACTTCATGGGGCTGGACGTCGTGCTGGCGATCATGAACGTGCTCTATGAGGGCCTGGCCGACAGCAAATACCGGCCCTGCCCGCTGCTGGTGAAGTATGTCGAGGCCGGCTGGCTGGGGCGCAAGTCCGGGCGCGGCTTCTACGACTATTCCGGCGAAACGCCGGTCCCCACGCGATGATCCGCCCGAAGCTTCCGCCGCTCGAGCGGCCCGAGGACTTCCCCGGCCAGACCCGGGTGACCTGGAGTCGGGAGCCTTACCGGATCGTGCTGGCCGCGATCCTGGGCGCGCTGTGGCCGCCGCTGATCCTCACCCTGCCGCTGTGGCCGCCGAGGAACTGGGTCCCGGGGCTGGAACTCGACTGGCGGCTGCTGGTGCTGTTCATCGGACTGCTGGCCGTGCCCGGCGGCCTGTGGCTGCTGGACAGGGAACGGCGGCGCAGCGGCCGGCCCTCGACCCGGCTGGGTGTGATCTGGCGTTTCATGTTCTACGGCGGCCTGCTGGCGGCGGCGCTCGGAGCGCTGTTCGCCCTGCTCCAGTCGGTGCTGCAGTGGCTGCATGCCTCCAATGTCGAAGAGGCGGTCGGCGGCAGCGAGACCTCCCTGCTGATCTACGGCGTCGGCGGCCTTTCGGTCGCCGTCCTGGTCGGCGTCAGCTACGCCCTGTGGGCCGGTCTGTGCGCCGCCTTCATCGCCTTTCGGCCGCAGCCGGAAGTGCGCGACCGCCTGGGCCTGATGGGCGAGCGCGAGGCGGACTGAGCCGGCCCCGCTGAACCGTTACCGCGAATTTATTTTTCTTCGCGGGCTTCTGGTGTAAAGCTTCCTTGTCTGCGCTGTGGGGGAGGCTGACATGACTGCCGAAGCGACGATCGCTGTAGCGCCGGGGGCCGTCGGGCCCGTCCGCGAGAAGGACCGCATCCACAATCTGGATATGCTGAGAGGCTTCGCCATCCTCGGCATCCTGGCGGTCAACGCCATGGCCTTCGCCTGGCCGGTCGAATTGATGATGGCCGAGGCGCCGCCGCCCGGCGAGCTCACCCGCGCCGATATGATCGGCCTGTGGGTCACCGACGTCTTCTTCTCCGACAAGATGCGCACCCTGTTCACCATGCTGTTCGGAGTGTCGGTCTTCCTCGTCGGCGGCGAACGGTCCGACGAGGTCCGGGGCAAGGTGCTGATCCGCCGGCTGCTGTGGCTCGGCCTGTTCGGCGCCCTTCACGGCGCCCTGCTCTGGTACGGCGACATCCTGCTGCACTACGCCTACTGCGGCCTGCTGATGATGCTGATGCGGTCGTGGACCGCCCGGCGCCTGCTGTGGGTCGGGGGGCTGGTCACCCTGCTGTGGGGCGTCGTGGCCACCCTCGGCATGTGGGGCATGGCCAATATGCCGGCCGAGTTCGCCGAGCAGATGGAGGCGGGCCGCCCCTCGGCGACGCCGGAGTCGATCGCGGCCGCGGTCGAAATCTACCGCTCCGGCTGGCCGGCCGGTCTGGTCGAGAACCTCAAGGCCTGGGGCGTCTTCCAGCTGATGGCCAGCCCGTTCCTGATCCCCATCACCGTGCCGCTGATGATGGTGGGTCTGGGTCTGTTCAAGTCGGGCTATCTGGCCGGCCGGGCGCCGATGTGGACCTATCTTCTGGTGCTGCTCGCCGGCGGAGCCAACCTGGCGGTCTTCGCCCTCTGGGCCTGGCAGAAGACGATGGCGGGCGAGGGCGCGGATCCGACGGGCGGGCTGGCCGCCGCGGCGGGCGGCATGGCCCCCCTGATCACCCTGTTCTACGCCACCCTGCTGATCCTGATGGTCCGGTTCGGGCTGAAACCGCTGACCCGGATGTTCGTCCCCGTCGGCCGGATGGCCTTCACCAACTATCTGACCCAGACGCTGATCATGGTCACCCTCTACTATGCGCCTTGGGGCCTGATGTGGTTCGGGACCCATTCGCCGGTCGAGATGTGGCAGGTGGTCGGCGCCGTCTGGGTCGCCCAGCTGATCTGGTCGCCGCTGTGGCTGTCGGTCTTCCAGATGGGTCCGCTGGAGTGGGTATGGCGCTGCCTGACCTACGGGCGGATGGTGCCGATCCGGCGAGCCGCCTGACGACAGGTCGCGGTTCGGAAGGCGAGGGGACAGGGGCGGTTCTCCCGCCTCTCGACCCTCGCCCCTCGCCCCTCTAAGAAGCGCGGCATGACCGACGCCGCCCCTCCCCGCCCCCAGGCCCGCAGCCCGCGAGGCTTCGCCGACCGCCGCGGCCGCGACCTGATCGCCGAGCGCCGGCTGGTGACCCGGGTGTCCGCCGTCTACGAGCGCTGGGGCTTCGAGCCGCTGGACACGGGCGCCTTCGAATACGCCGACGCCCTGGGCAAATTCCTGCCCGACGCCGACCGCCCGAACGAGGGCGTCTTCGCCCTGCAGGACGACCCGGACGAGGACGGAAACGGCGAGTGGATGGCGCTGCGCTACGACCTGACCGCGCCCCTGGCCCGGTTCGCGGCCCAGAATTGGGAGACCCTGCCCAAGCCGTTCCGCCGCTACGCCTTCGGGCCGGTTTGGCGCAATGAGAAGCCCGGCCCGGGCCGCTTCCGCGAGTTCGTCCAGTGCGACGCCGACACGGTCGGCTCCGACCGGCCCGAGGCCGACGCCGAGATCATCGCCATGGCCGTCGAGGGCCTGCAGGCGGCGGGTCTGGCGCCCGATCAGGCCGTGCTGCGGGTCTCGAACCGCAAGCTGTTCGACGGCCTGTTCGAGGCCGGCGGCGTCGAGGACGCGGGGCAGAAGCTGACCGCGCTGCGCGCCATCGACAAATACGACCGGCTGGGCTGGGAGGGCGTCGCCGCCCTGCTGGGCGAGGGCCGGCTGGACGAGTCGGGCGACTACACCAGGGGCGCGGGCCTGCCCTCGCCGGTGATCGGCGCCATCGAGGCCTTCCTCGCCTCGGCCGGAAGCGCCGATGCGACGCGGGCGCAGACGCTGGAGGCGGTGGCCCGTTCGGGGAACATCGGCGCGGCGGGCGAGGCGGCGCTGAACGAACTGGCCGCCATCGACCGGGCCCTGGGCGCGATGAAGGTCGGGCAGGACGCCGTGCGCTTCGATCCGACCATCGTGCGCGGGCTGGAATATTACACCGGGGCCGTGTTCGAGGCCGAGCTGCTGCTGGAGACCACCGACGACAAGGGTCGGGCGGTGCGCTTCGGCTCGATCGGCGGCGGCGGGCGCTATGACGACCTGGTGGCGCGCTTCACCGGCGAGCGGCTGCCGGCGACCGGCTTCTCGTTCGGCGTATCGCGGCTGGCCTCGGCCCTGCGCGCGGCGGGCCGCGGGGCCGCGGACGCGGTGCGCGGGCCGGTGGTGGTGATCGTCTTCTCCGAAGACGACATGCAGCATTATCTCGACGCGGTGGCCGAGCTGCGCAACGCCGGCGTCGCCGCCGAACTCTACCTCGGTCGGGCCGGCATGAAGGCGCAGATGAAATACGCCGATCGCCGCGGGGCGCCGGCGGCGGTGATCCTCGGAGGCGACGAGATCGCGGCCGGTCAGGTGACCATCAAGGATCTCGACGCCGGCCGGGCGCTGGCCGCCGGAATCGCCGACAACGAGGCCTGGAAGGCCGAGCGTCCCGGACAGGTGATCGTTCCGCGCGCCGCCCTGGTCGAGACCGTGCGCCGCATCGCCGACCGTCCGCACACGGAACCGTAAGTTATCATTGATAAGGGATGAAAACGGACCGATTCGGCTGCGACTTCATTGACTTGGCCACGGGAATGTCGTCATTCTGGGACCACTCGGAAGCCGTAGCGTTTCGGCGCAGCGGCCTTTCGGAGGCGTTTCGGGGAGGAAACGTCCGCTCCGTAGAGAGCGATAGAAGCCCGCCGCGATGTATCCCCCGCGGCGGGCTTTTTCGTGCGCGCCGTCCGGCCGCCGGCGACACGAAAAAGGGCCGGAGCGTCGCCGCCCCGGCCCTTTCCGTTCGTGAAGCGACGACCGCCTACCAGATGCGGACGCGGTCTTCCGGGGCGAGATAGTATTTGTCGCCGGGCTGGACGTTGAAGGCCTCGTACCAGGCGTCGATGTTGCGCACCGGCCCGATGACCCGGAACTCGGCCGGGCTGTGCGGATCGGTGGCGATCTGGTTGCGCAGGGCGTCGTCGCGGTATTTCGACTGCCAGACCTGGGCCCAGCCGTAGAAGAAGCGCTGATCGCCGGTGACGCCGTCCAGCACAGGCGCCGGCTGGCCGTTCAGCGACAGGTGATAGGCCTCGAGGCCCACCGCCGTGCCGGCGGCGTCGCCGATGTTCTCGCCCATGGTCAGGGCGCCGTTGACCTTGAAGCCCGGGATCGGCTCGTACTCGTTGTACTGGGCGCCGAGCCGCGCGGTCAGGGCCTCGAAATTGGTCTTGTCCTCGGCGGTCCACCAGTTGCGCAGCACGCCGTCGCCGTCCGACTTGGAGCCCTGGTCGTCGAAGCCGTGGCCGATCTCATGGCCGATGACGCCGCCGATGCCGCCGTAGTTGACGGCCGGGTCGGCGTCCGGATCGAAGAAGGGCGGCTGCAGGATGGCGGCCGGGAAGACGATCTCGTTGTTGGTCGAGTTGTAGTAGGCGTTGACCGTCTGCGGGGTCATGCCCCACTCGTCCTTGTCGACCGGATCGTTGAGGCGGTTGAGGCGGTAGTTCCACTGGAACAGGCCGGCGCGCTCGGCATTGCCGAACAGGTCGTCGGGGCGGACCTCCAGCCCGGAGTAGTCCCGCCACTTGTTCGGATAGCCGATCTTGACCGTGAACTTGGCCAGCTTGTCCTGGGCGGCGGCCTTGGTCTCGGCGCTCATCCACTCATAGGTGTTGATGCGATTGCCGAGCGCGACGCGCAGGTTGGCGACAAGCTCTTCCATCTTGGCCTTGGAGTCGGCCGGGAAATATTCGGCCACATACTGGCGGCCGACGGCCTCGCCCAGCATGCCCTCGGCGAAGCTGATGCCGCGCTTGTCGCGGGGACGCTGCATCGGCTGGCCGTTCAGATCGCGCGAGCGGAACTCCCACTGGGCGTCGGCGAAGCGACGCGACAGGCGCGAGGCGGCGTCATCGGTGGTGTGGAAGGCCTGCCAGGCCTGGATCACCTCGATCGGCGTCTCGGCGTAGATGGCCGCGATCAGGGGCATGGCCGTGTCCTGGCGGACGATCAGACGCGGGACGTCGCCGACGCCGATGGCCGAATAATAGTCCTGCCACGGGAAGCCGGGCGCCTCGGCGGCCAGCTGGGCGATGGTGTATTCGTTGTAGGTCTCGTCGCGGTTGCGGTTCTGGACCGGGGTCCAGTGGGCCTCGGCGATGCGCGTCTCGAAGGCGAGGATGGCGTCGGCGTTGGCGGCGGGGTCGTCCCAGCCGACCATCTCCAGCATGCGCTCGACATAGGCCCGGTACAGGGCCTTCTTCTCGCTCCAGCGCTCTTCCAGATAGTAGTCGCGGTTGGGCAGGCCGATGCCCGACTGGCCGGTCGAGACGACATAGCGGTTCGGGGCCTTCTGGTCGGTCGAGATGCCGGTGCCGAAGATCGAGCCGCCGATGCGGCCCTGGGTCTCGCCCATGTAGACGGCGGCCTTGTCATGGGTGTCGGCGGCGCGGATGGCGGCGAGGTAGGGCTGCAGCGGCTGGGCGTCCAGCGCCTCGATGCGGGCCTCGTCCATATAGGAGCGGTAGGCGTCGGCGATCTTCTGCTCGTCGGAGCCCGGCGCCAGGTCGGCGCGGGCGGCGAGGGCGTCGATCATCACCTTGACGCGGTTGTCGGACAGTTCACGCAGCAGGTTGAACGAGCCGTAGCTGGTGCGGTCCGACGGGATCTGCAGATTGTCGAACGCCGTGCCGTTGGCGTAGCGGAAGAAGCTGTCGCCGGGGGACACGGAGGTGTCGCGGCCGTTCAGGTCGAAGCCCCAAGTGCCATATTTCGGCGTCTCGATGCCCTGGTAGCCCTGGACGGTCGCGCCGTCCGCCGGCGTCTGGAACATTTCGAAGACGGTGCAGCTCTCGTCGACGCAGGCGTGGTCGTGGCCGTCGTCCGAGAAATGCTGGGCCAGCGCGGGCGCGGCGGGCAGGAGCAGGGCGCCGACGGCGGCGCCTATGAGCAGCTTCTTCATGTGGGTATCCCTCGACTTGTCTTCGCTTTCCGGAAGGTCGGCGGCGACCCTACGCGCGGCAAGGAGCGTGTCGCCTGAATTTTTTGTCATCAAACGACGGAAACCCGGACAGGACGGCGTTTCAGCCTGTAGGCTGAACTGTGCGGAGGACGAATGACGGGTCACGGCGGCGCGGGCGGCGAATACAAGGATCTGGTGGTCTTCCTGGCCGCGGCGGGCGTCATGGTTCCGCTGTTCAACCGACTCAAGATCAGCCCGATTCTCGGCTTTCTCGCCGCGGGCGTGCTGCTCGGGCCTGACGGGCTGGCGCGGTTCGCCGAGAGCGCGCCGTGGCTGGCGTGGCTGACCATATCCGACGCCGGCCAGATCCGTTCGCTGTCGGAACTGGGCGTCGCCTTCCTGCTGTTCATGATCGGCCTCGAGCTGTCGTGGGGCCGCCTCAAGTCGATGCGGCGGCTGGTGTTCGGGCTCGGCCTGACCCAGATCGCCGTCTGCACGGTGGTGCTGGCCGGGGTGTTCATGCTGATGGGCCAGACGCTCGTCTCGGCCGCGGTCCTGGGCATGGGCCTGTCGCTGTCGTCGACGGCCGTGGTGATGCCGGTGCTGGCCGAGAGCGGGCGGGTGCAGACCGCCTCGGGCCGGGCGACCTTCTCGACCCTGCTGGCCCAGGACCTGGTCGTGGCCCCGATCCTGATCACGGTGACCGTGCTGGCCGCCCTGGCCCAGGGCGGCGGCGATCTCGACCCCGCCACCCTGCGCGCGGCCCTGCTGACGCTGGTTCCGGCGGCCATCGGTCTGGCGCTGCTGGTCATCCTCGGCCGGCTGGTGCTGCGGCCGATGTTCCGTTCCGTGGCCCGGGCCAAGGCCCGCGGGCAGGGACAGGAGATGTTCGTCGCCGCCAGCCTGCTGGTCGTGGTCGGCGCCGGCGTGGCGGCCCAGGCGGCCGGCTTGTCGATGAGTCTCGGGGCCCTGATCGCGGGAATTCTGCTGGCCGAGACCGAGTTCCGACGCGAGGTCGAGCTGTCGATCGAACCGTTCAAGGGCCTGCTGCTGGGGGTGTTCTTCGTCGGCGTCGGCATCAGCCTGGACCTCGACGTGGTGGCGGCCAATCCGCTGGCCGTCTTCGGTCTCGCCATCGGCATGACGGTGATCAAGATCGTGATGATCTTCGGCGCGGCGCGGCTGTGGGGCGTGAAACGCAAGGCCGCGATCGAGACCGCCCTGGTGCTGGGCCCGGCCGGAGAGTTCGCCTTCGTCATCCTCGGCGCCGGCATGGTCGAGGGCATCGCCTCGCCCGCCTTCACCGGCACGGTTCTGGTCGCGGCCACGATCAGCATCTTCACCATCCCGGCCATGGCGGCGCTGGCCGGACGACTGACCCGGGAGCCGGTCGCCGCCCCCGACCTGCCGCAGGAGGCCATGGCGCCGGCCGGGGCGGAAGACCAGGTGCTGATCGTCGGCTTCGGCAGGGTCGGACGCCTCGTCGGCGAGATGCTGACCGAGCACGGCCAGTCCTGGCTGGCGGTGGATTCCAACGCCTCGACCGTGGGCAAGGGGCGGGCCGAGGGGGGCAATGTCTACTACGGCGACGCCGGACGGCCCGAGATGCTGAGGCTGTGCGGCATCGACACCGCCCGCGCCGTGGTGGTGACCATGGACGCCCCGACCAAGGTCGACGAGGTCGTGCAGGCGGCCCGGGCCCTGCGCCCCGACCTGATCCTGATCGCCCGGGCGCGCGACGATCGCCACGCCGTGCGGCTGTACCAGCTGGGGGTCACGGACGCGGTCCCGGAGACCACCGAAGCGGCGCTGCAGCTGGCGGAAAACACCCTGGTCGACCTGGGCGTGCCGATGGGTCTGGTGCTGGCCTCGATCCATGAGCGCCGCGATCGATTCCGCGCCGTGTTCCAGGACGCCATGCCCGACGCCCCCGGTCAGCCGCGAAAGGCGCGCGCGCTGCGGGCCCGGACAACAGGCTGAGCCGGTCAAGATGTCGCGGCGTTAACCCCGGCGGTCATCGCCTCATTAATCTCCGCACCCCATTTTGGTCATCGTTGCGTGATGACTGCCCCCGTCGTCGGTAGATGACCCCGGCGGCGACGCGTCATCGCGTTCCGCTTCCTCCCCATCGCTTCGGCGGTCAGTTTTCGATGGCGGGCGTCAGCCGCCGTTTAGTCGAGTACCCGTTTCATGCGAGATATCGCCCTGTCCCCCTCCCCGTCCGAGTCCCAGTCCGAGTCCGAAACGCCCCGGCTGAACCGTCGCCAGGCCGCCAAGATCCGCACGCGCCAGAAGGTTCTGGACGCCGCCCGCCAGCTGTTCGCCGAGCGTGGCTACGAGCCCGCCACCATCCGCGACATCGCCAAGGGCGCCGGCATGTCGACCGGCGCCGTGTTCGCCAATTTCCAGGACAAGGCCGAACTGTTCGAGGCCGTGCTCGCCACCGACATGGCCCGGCTGGCCGAGACCATGACGGCCGCCGCCGCGATCGAAGGTTCGGTGCGCGAGCGCCTGCTGTCCGCCCTCGCCGCAGGCTACCACGGCTCGCTGGAGCAACTGCCCCTGGTCCAGGCGGTGATCGCCCGTTCATGGTTCCAGCCCGTCGCCGCCGAGATGCGGATCCGCGCCGCCATCAAGCCGATCCTCTCGGTCGTCACCGATGCGCTGCAGGCCGGGGTGGGCGAGGGCGAGCTGCGCCAGGACGCCGACGTCAGGCTGCTGGGCGAGATGATCTACGGCGCCTTCCTGTCGAACTTCCGTCAGGCCGCCTACGACGGCTGGACCACGACGCAGCTGTCCGAGCGCATGGGCAAGCAGGTCGATGTGATCCTGGCCGGCGCGATCAGCCGGCAGTAGTCAGGCGGTCCCGGCGCTCTAAGATATTGAAGGCCGCGGCGTCCGTCGCGGCCTTCAGCTTTTCCAGCGCAGAACAGTGGGTTTGACCGGATTCGCGAACGCCCGGCCTTCGACCCGGCTCTTCATCCACTCCCGCTTCAGCTGCTGGTACCATTTCGCCTGTTTGTCGGCGTCATCGATCCAGATCAGCGCCGGGTCGAAGCGCAGCCCTTCGTTCTGCAGGTTCACCATGCCGCCGTCCTGCTTCAGGAAGGCGACCACGCCCAGCCTCAGGAAGGGTTTGGCGATCGCGAACACCCAGTGGTCGGACCAGAAGATCTGGGTGATCCGGGTCTTGGTCTCATTCACCGGAGTCAGGCAGGTCAGGGCCAGCACCTGCCTGTCGCCCACCTGGATATGCTCCCAGCGATAGCCCGGCAGGCGGAAGGTGATCTCGGTCGCCGGGGCGCCGCCGAGGATCCGGTAGGCCCGGCTATTCGAGGACGGAGCGTGGCGGACCATGGCGAAGCCGAGCTCGCGCGGCTCGAAGGCCTTGGCCTTCTCGTGCATCGAATGGGCCGAGCGCCACCACCACTGCTGATGCACATAGGGCCCGTGGGCGGGGTCCATCAGCCCGACCACGGCGTGGTCGATGTGGCTGTCGAAATCCATCCACTCGACCATCTTCGCCTCGCCGCCGACGACGCCGGGAAACACAGGAGGCTCATGGTCCGGCTCGCCCGGATTGCGCGGGTCCGACGAGACCCAGACGAAGACCATGCCCTGGCTCTCGCGCACCGGATAGGAGCGCACCCGGATGCGCTCCGGCTCATAGGCCTGATCTTCGACCAGCGACGGAATGGCGGCGCAGACGCCGTCAGGGCGGAAGCGCCAGCCGTGGTAGCAGCACTCGATGGTCTCGCCCTCGCCCGGCTTCTCGACCAGCCGGCCGGCCGACAGGGGCGCGGCCCGGTGCGGGCAGATGTCGCGCATCGCATAGACCTGCCCGGCCCGGGTGCGGCCGATCAGGACGGGCTCGCCCAGTAATTCGTGCCGCTTCAGCGACGCCGCCTTCACATCGCGCGACAGGGCGACGAAATACCAGGTGTCCAGTACAAACCCCTGGCCGAAGGCGGCGGGCGGAGCCGCCCGGCTTGCGGCGGCGGTTTCAGCGGCTAGGGTCTCGGTCGAGGTCATGGTCGGCATTCTAGGACGGCGGCGGGCATCGCCGCCAGCTGCTCCGTCGAGGCCTGTAGAAAGTACTTTACATGTTAAAGTCGATTGGGTAATCGGCCGATACGTTCATGGAAAGACCACACCGATGAAGACCGCCCTGATGACCCTGCTCGCCGCCGCCGCCCTGTCGGCGCCCGCCCTGGCCCAGGAAGGCCATGGATCCCATGCCCCGACCGCCCCCGCGCAGGAGGGTCACGCCGGCCACGGCCACGCGCACGCCGATTTCGAGTCGGGTCGTTTCCACGTCCGGGTCGACGGACCGGCGAGCCCGATCGGCGACGTCATCCTGATCCCCGGCCTGTCGTCCTCGCCCGAGGTCTGGGACGGGCTGACGGAGGAGCTCAAAGGCCGCTATCGCGTCCACCGCATTCACGTCCAGGGCTTCGCCGGCGCGCCGGCCAGGGACAACGCCGAAGGGCCCGTCTCCGCCCCGGTGGCCGAAGACATCGCCCGCTATATCCGCGAGCAGGGCCTCGAGAAGCCGGCGGTGATCGGCCATTCGATGGGCGGGACCATCGGCATGATGGTGGCCGCTCGCCACCCGGACAGCGTCGGCAAGCTGATGGTCGTCGACATGGTGCCGTTCATGGGCGCCATGTTCGCCGCGCCGGGCACGAACCCGACCGTCGAAAGCGTCGCCCCCGTCGCCGACCAGATCTACGCCTCCATGTCCCAGGGCCCGGAGGAACAGTACCGGCAGCAGGCCGCCGCGGCCGTCACCGGCATGATCAAGACGGAATCGGCCCGCTCCGGGCCGCTGGAAGACACTGAAAGCAGCGATCGTCAGGTGTCGGCTTCGGCCTACCGCGAATTGCTCGTCACCGATCTGAGGCCTGAGCTGAGCCGGATCACCGCCCCGACCCGGGTCCTGTATGTCGCCTTCGAATTTCCCGGCATGACGCCGGAGATGACCGACGGCATCTACAGCGGCTCGTTCGCCAACATGCCGGGCGCGACCCTGAAGCGGATCGACGACAGCGCCCACTTCATCATGCTGGACCAGCCCGCCGTCTTCGCCGCTGAGGTGAACGCGTTTTTAGAATAGCCCCGCCAAGGGCCATGCTTTCGGCGGAAACGTCCCTCACGGTCGCGTGACGACGTGAGGGGCGTTTGCGTGCGTCCAGCGAACGGCTAAGACCGAAGCCGGACAGGATGAGGTTTTCATGGCGGGTTCCGGCTTCAGCTTTCGGCGAGGCGGCGGCGGCGGCGGCCCGAAATCGGCGCGCACGCCCGTGCAGCGGCTGATCTACTGGGGCTCGGTGCTGGCCGTCTGGGGCGTCATCTTCCTGGTGGTGTTCTTCGCCGTGTTCGCGCGCGACCTGCCCAACACCTCGACCCTCTACAATATCGACCGCCAGCCCTCGGTCACCTATCTGGACCGCAACGGCGCCCTGATCGCGGTGCGCGGGACGCAGCAGGCCCCGCCTGCCGATCTCGACGCCCTGCCCGACTATGTGCCGGCGGCCTTCATCGCCATCGAGGACCGGCGCTTCTATCACCATCCCGGCTTCGACCCGATCGGCATGACCCGCGCCGTGGCGGCCAACATGCGCGCCGGGCGCGTGGTCCAGGGCGGCTCGACCCTGACCCAGCAGCTGGCCAAGAACCTGTTCCTCAGCCCCGACCAGAACATCAAGCGCAAGGTCCAGGAGCTGATGCTGGCGGTCTGGCTGGAGATGAAATTCTCCAAGGAGGAGATCCTCGCCCTCTATCTGAACCGGGTCTATTTCGGCGCCGGCGCCTATGGCATCGAGGCGGCCTCGCAGCGCTATTTCGACAAGGACGCCAAGGATCTGACCGTCGGCGAGGCGGCCCTGCTGGCCGGCCTGCTGAAGGCGCCGTCGCGCTATTCGCCGGTGTCCGAGAGCGAGCGGGCGGCCGCCCGGGCCACCGTGGTGCTGAACGAGATGGTCGACGCCGGGGTGATCACGCCCGAGCAGCGGGCCCAGGCGGTGACCGAGCCGGTGCGGGTGTCGCGGACCCTGGCCAGCCAGCATGCGCAGTATTACGTCGACTGGCTGGACAAGCAGATCCGCGAACTGGTCGGCGAGCCGACCGAGGACATGATCGTCGAGACGACGCTGGACCTGACCCTGCAGACCTCGGCCGAGCGGGCGGTGCGCCGCATCCTCGACCGAGACCGGTCCCGGGGCGTGCAGCAGGCGGCGCTGGTGGCGCTGGACGGCGAAGGCCGGGTGCGGGCCATGATCGGCGGGGCCTCCTATGCCGACAGCCAGTTCAACCGCGCCGTCGACGCGCGGCGGCAGGCGGGCTCGGCGTGGAAGCCGTTCGTCTACCTGACCGCTCTCGAAAGCGGATACACGCCCGAGACCCGGGTCAATGACGCCCCGATCCGCATCGGCAACTGGTCGCCGCGGAACTATTCCGGGACCTTCGCCGGCGAGATGAGCCTGGCCAACGCCGTCGCCCAGTCGACCAATACGGTGGCTGTGGGGCTGGCCGATCAGATCGGACGCGACAATGTGGCCCGCACCGCGCGCCGGCTGGGCATCAGCTCGCGCGTCGGGCTGGAGCCGTCCATGGCCCTGGGCGCCGTCGAGGTCTCTCCGCTCGAGATGGCCCAGGCCTATGACGCCTTCGCCAATGGCGGCAAGCGCGTTCGGGCCTATGGCATCAGCCGCATCCGCACCCCGCAGGGCCGGGTCATCTACCAGCGCGCCAGCCGCGAGTCCGGGCCGGTGCAGGCCATCTCCAACCCCTTCCTCTACTACCAGAACCAGATGTTGCGCGGGGTCATGACCTCGGGCACGGGCCGGTCGGCGGCGATCGCCGGCCGCGACGTGGCGGGCAAGACCGGCACCACCTCGGACTACAAGGACGCCTGGTTCGTCGGCTACACCGGCGGTTTCGTCACCGCCGTCTGGGTCGGCAAGGACGACAATACGGCGATGCGCGGCGTCACCGGCGGCTCGTCGCCGGCGGCGATCTGGAAGGCCTTCATGGAGGCGGCCCTGCCGCGGCTGAACGCGCCGCGGATCCCCGACGGCCCGGCCATGCCCGAGGGCTGGCAGCCGCCGAGCCCGGTCGAGAGCCTGATCGGCCAGATCGGCGACCTGTTCGGCGACAATCCGCCCGGGGACGATGTCGATCCGCTGGACGAGAGCCTGCTGGAGCCGGCACCGCGCCAACGCCCGAGCGCGCCCGAGCGCAACGAGCCGCCGGTCCTGCGCCCGACCCAGCCCCAGCCCCAGCGCGACC
>NZ_JAVHLH010000410.1 GCF_031082345.1 Brevundimonas sp.
CCGGTCGCCTCCATCGCTTCGACGCCCTCGACAATTTCCGCGACTATGGCGACTACGCCTCGGCCGCCGGCCGTCGCATCGCCGGCGGCCGGCTGTTCCGTTCGGCCCACCACGCCCGCGCCTCCGACGCCGATCTGGCCCGGCTGGCCGACCTGGGCCTCGCCGCGGTGGTCGACCTGCGCCGCCCCGGCGAGCGCCGCGACCAGCCCTCGCGCCGCCCGCCCGGATTCTCGGGTCTGGTCATCGAGAGCGATCATGACGACGGCCGCGAGGCCCCGCACATCACCTTCCTCAAGACCGCCGACCTGACCGTCGACGCCGGCCGGCGCTTCATGACCGAGACCTATCGCGAACTGCCGTTCGAGCCGGCCCACCTCGACCTGTTCACCCGCTATTTCCGCGCCCTGGCCGAGGCCGACGGCCCGGTCCTGATCCACTGCGCCGCCGGCAAGGATCGCACCGGCCTGCTGGCGGCCCTGACCCACCACCTGCTCGACGTCCACCCGGACGACATGATCGAGGACTATCTGCTGACCAATACGGCCGTCGACCTCGCCGGCCGCGCCCCCGCCATCGCCCGCCAGCTCGAGACCATGACCGGCCGCCCCGCCGCCCACGACGCCGTCGTCGCCTTCCTCGGCGTCGAGCCGGTCTACCTCGAAACCGCCCTGGCCGAGATCGTCGCCCGCGCCGGCTCGGTCGACGCCTGGCTCGAACAGGCTCTCGGCGTCGACGCCGCCCTGCGCGACCGCATCGGCGAGCGGCTGGCGTGATCCAGCCCCTTCCGGCGATCGAGACCCGCGTCCACCCGTGGCGCGACCCCCTCGCCGTCGCCGCCGGCCTGCGCGACCGCGACGGCGCCCTGGCCCTGCTGTCCGACGGCGGGCCGCTGGGCCGCTGGTCCTTCGTCGCCGCCGATCCCGACTGGACTGGCGGCGAGGGCGGCCTCGACCTGTTGCGCGACCCGGCCCTGTCACGCGGCATCGTCG
>NZ_JAVHLH010000411.1 GCF_031082345.1 Brevundimonas sp.
CTCGCCTGCCGCCGGGCTGAACCAGCTGGACGCCGACACCGTCCTGTCGCCCGGCAGCATCCGCGCCGCCCGTCTGGCCGCCGGCGCCGTCATCGACGCCGTCCGCGCCATCGCGCGGGGCGAGACCACCCGCGCCTTCGCCGCCGTCCGCCCGCCCGGCCACCATGCCGAGCCGGACCGGGCCATGGGCTTCTGCCTGTTCTCCAACGTCGCCGTCGCCGCCCGCGTGGCCCAGGCCGAGGGCCTCGCCCGCGTCGCCGTGATCGATTTCGACGTCCACCACGGCAACGGCACCCAGGCCGCCTTCGAGGCCGACGACAGCCTGTTCCTCGGCTCGATCCACCAGGCGCCGCTCTATCCCGGCACCGGCGCCGCCTCCGAGACCGGCGTCGGCAACATCGTCAACGCCCCGGTCCCGCCCCACGCCGCCCGCGAGGCCTGGCGCGCGACCTTCTCCGGCGGGCTGATGCCGGCCCTCGAATCGTTCCGTCCCGACCTGGTCCTGATCTCGGCCGGCTTCGACGCCCACCGCCGTGATCCGCTGGCCCACCAGAGCCTCGAGGCCGAGGATTTCGCCTGGGCCACCCGCGCCGTGCTCGAGGTCGCGCGATCGTGCTGTGCGGGCAAGGTTGTTTCCTCGCTCGAGGGCGGTTACGACCTAGAAGGGCTCGGTCGTTCGGCGGCCGCCCATGTCCAGGCTTTGGGGGAGGACTAGGGGGCCGGATCGCAATTGCCTTTCCGCCCGTCGCTCATGTCAGCTCCCGCCCGAGAACCCACCGCAGACCCGCTCGCGCCCGCGCCCGTTCCGCGCCCGGCGGCGCTCGTCTCCGTCCGGCCCGGGGCCATCATCCTGGCCCGGCACGGCGAGCCGGCCCTGTCGCGCAAATGTTTCC
>NZ_JAVHLH010000041.1 GCF_031082345.1 Brevundimonas sp.
TGTTCGGCGGCCGGCCCTTCCGTCAGTCGGAAACTATTCGGCGGCCTTCAGGCGACCGGCCGATTCCTTGCCCGAACGCGAGTCGCGCTCGACTTCGTAGGAAACTTTCTGGTTTTCGTTGAGCGAACCCAGGTCCGAGACCTCGACGGCCGAAGCGTGGACGAACACGTCCTTGCCGCCGTCATCGGGGGCGATGAAACCATAGCCCTTGGTGGAATTGTACCATTTAACAGTGCCGGTAGCCATTTTCAGGACCTCCGCTAGCAGTTGACCGCCGGAAAGAGTCCGGGAGGCCTGTCGGGTCTGAATGGGATCGGCTTTGGACCTCGGTGCGCGATGCAAAGGGACAGCAGCGTTTCGCAAGAGATCGACGGCGCCTGAGATGGGCCCTTTGCGCGGCAATAGCAAGGGCATGGGTGGAATGAGCCCCGGGACCGCCCGCGCAGGGGCGGCCCCGGGACGCGACGTCAGTTGGGCATGGAGACCGTGTCGGTCACGTGGATCACGCCGTTGGACTGGAACACGTCGGCCTGGGTGACCGTGGCGGTTCCGCCCTTCTCGTCGGTCAGGATGACGGAGTCGCCGCGCAGCGAGGCGGTCAGGGTTCCGCCTTCGACGGTGGTCAGGGCGGCGCTGCCGCCGCCGGCGTTGATCTGGGCGATCAGGTCGGCGGCCGCTACCTGCCCGGCGACCACATGATAGGTCAGGATCTTGGTCAGGGTCGCCTTGTTGGCGGGCTCGACCAGGCTTTCGACCGTGCCGGCCGGCAGTTTGGCGAAGGCGGCGTCGGTCGGGGCGAAGACGGTGAACGGGCCCGGACCGGACAGGGTCCCGGCCAGGTCGGCGGCCGTCACAGCGGCGACGAGCGTGGTGTGATCGGCCGACTCCGAGGCGTTCTGGACGATGGTCCGGTCGGGATACATCGCCGCCCCGCCGACCATGACGGTCTCCTGGGCCGGGGTCGCGGCGGCTTCAGCGGCCTCCGGCGCGGGCGTTTCGGCGTTCGAGCAGGCGCTGGCGAAAACGGCGCAGGCGGCGACGCCGGCGGCGAGCAGGGTGCGGTTGGGGGTGAAGGTCATCTGTGTCTCTCCTGAGCGGCCGTCGATACGGCTCAGGGCCCAAGACGAAGGGGCGGGTCGGACGGATCACCTTTGCGGCTACTGGCCACACCCCGACATCCAGACAGGCGGTTCCTTCGTAAGGCGGCGCCCCGGACAGCAAAACGGCGGCGCAGCCGAGGCCGCGCCGCCGTTCGAAATCATGCGCCGGAGACCGGCGCCTGAACTCAGCCCTCGGTCTTCAGCTGGCCAGCGGATTCCTTGCCCGAACGCTTGTCGCGCTCGATTTCGTAGGAAACCTTCTGGTTTTCATCGAGGCCGCGCAGGCCCGCCTGTTCGACGGCCGAGATGTGGACGAACACGTCCTTGCCGCCGTCGTCAGGCTGGATGAAGCCGTAGCCCTTGGTGCCGTTGAACCATTTTACAGTGCCGGTAGCCATTTTCAGGACCTCCGTTAGCAGTTGGCTTCAGGGAAGAGCCCCTGGAGCCTGTCGGGTCTGAAAGGAGCGGCTAGACCTCAGTGCGAAAGCAGAGGGTGGCGTTTCGCAGAGAGATCGACACACAAGTTGTGGACGTTTCCGGCGGCGAAATCAAGGCTGTGGGATCAGCCGGCCGCGTCTTCCGACGGCTGGCCGGCGGCCTGCTCGGCGGGCGGAACGTAGTGCGCCTGGCACAGCTTGCGCAGGGCGGCGCTCAGGGTCGGGCCGTACAGAGAGTCCTGGATGCGGTCGAAGCCCTCGGACGAAAGGGCCTGCTTGATGTCGCTGACCGTGCGGCAACGGCCCTCCTGGGCGAGTTCATAGGCGCGTTCGAGAGTGGTGGGTCGATGAGTCATAACCCATAGGTAGGCACGATGAGGCGGGATTGCGAGCCTCAGAAGGCCAGACTGAGGCCCGCGACCAGGCTATCGGCGTATTGTTCGCCGGGAACGTCCGCATCCGTGCCGTACCAGCGCAGGTCGGCCTCGAGGCTGCGGGTCAGGGCGTAGGAAATTCCGGCGTCGTAGCCCGTGTAGTCGACGCTGGTTTCCTGTTCGCGGCGGCCGATCGCGGCGGAGGCGTAGAGCTTTTCGGTGAAGTCCCATCCCACCCGCGCCTCGACCCAGGTCCAGGCCTTCCCGGCGCCGATGGCGTCCGGCGAATACTGCAGGCGCAGACGGCCGCTGGCGGGGCCGATCGAGCGCTTCATGTCGGCGGTGACCTCCCAGGCGTCCTCGTCCGCGCCGGGGTCCGCGTCGACCTGGTATTTGTACGCCGCGCTGAAATCGAAATCGAAGCCGGCGAACTGGGGCCGGACCCCGGCCGTGGCCTCGAGCTCCAGCTCCGAGCCGGTCGAGCTCCTGACCGTCTCGAAGGAGGGGGCGACGTAGTACAGGCCCGCGGCGCTGGTCCACTGGGCCTGTCCCCAGACGAACGGATCGCCGTCCGATTTGGAGGCGGCCTTGGAGCGGTTGTCCGTCGCGGCGCCGACGACGAAGGACCAGGAGCCGGACGGCGGCGCGGGATCCTGGGCTGCGGCGGCGGTGGCGCAGGCCAGCAGGGCGGTCGCGGCGGCGGCTGTGGTCAGGGTGCGGATCATCGGGGGTCGCTTCGAGTCTGGCCAAAGGCCCGGATGCGGGCCGGTCTAGAACCGCTTCTTGTCGAAAACGGCGCAGGCCTCCGCATATTCGTCCCGCAGCCGGCGAACAAGTTGCTCCGTCGGCAGAATGTCGTGCACCGCGCCGGCGCCCTGACCGGCCGACCAGACCGTCTTCCACGCCTTGGCTTCGTCAGCCATGTCGAGCTTGTGCTCGGGCAGGGTCTTGGGATCGATGCCGTTGGCGATCAGCGAGGGGGTCAGGAAATTGGCCGGGATGCCCGAGACGGCGGGCGTGTAGGTGATGTCCGAGGCGCCGGCGTCGACGATCATCTGCTTGTACTCGGCCTGGGCCTGGCTCTCGGTCGTCGAGATGAAGCGGGTGCCCATATAGGCGAAGTCGGCGCCCATCATCGTGGCGGCGGCGACGTCGCGGCCGGTGGACAGGCAGCCGGACAGGATGATGGTTCCATCGAAGAAGCCGCGCACCTCCTCGACCAGGGCGAAGGGATTGACCACCCCGGCGTGACCGCCCGCGCCGTTGGCCACCAGGATCAGGCCGTCGACGCCGGCCTGGGCCGCCTTGCGGGCGTGGCGGACGTTGGCGATGTCGTGGAAGACCACGCCGCCGTAGCCGTGCACCGCCTCGACCACATCGCGCACGGCGCCGAGCGAGGTGATGATCAGCGGCACCTTCTCCTCGACCGAGACCATCATGTCGGCCATCAGCCGCGGGTTGGTCGGGTGGACGATGTGGTTGACGCCGAAGGCGGCGGCGTCGGGGTTCAGCCGGCCCTTGATCTCCTGCAGCCAGTCCCGATAGCCCTCGGTGGTGCGCTGGTTCAGCGACGGGAAGGTGCCGATGACGCCGTTGTTGCAGCACTCGACGACGAGGTCCGGCCCGGAGACCAGGAACATCGGCGCGGCGATGACCGGCAGCTTGAGGCCTTTTTGCAGCGAAGCCGGAATGGTCATGGCGTTTCCCCGAGTTGTCTTTCGCTACGGATAGCGGGCTGTCGCGGGGGAAGGCAAATGGTCAGACCCGCTTCCCGCGCAGGGGACGGGCGACGCGCATATTTACCCGGGTAAAAATAGCGGCTATATTACCCGGGTGAAAAGGAGACTCGCATGACCCCGCAGGAGCGGAAGGCCGCCGTGGCGGCCTACAAGGAGCGCAAGACCGTCGCCGGCGTGTTCGCGGTGATCTGCACGGCCACGGGCGAGGCCTGGGTCGGCAAGAGCCGCCATCTGGATACCGAGCAGAACGGACTCTGGTTCGCGCTTCGTCAGGGCAGTTCGCCGTTCCGCACCCTCCAGGCGGCGTGGAACGCGAACCCGGAGGCCGATTTCCGCTTCGAACAGCTGGACCGGTTGCCCGAGGACGCCTCGCCCCTGCTGCGCGACATGGAGCTGAAGGAACGGGCCGGGCGCTGGATGGCGAGACTGGGAGCCCGCGCCCTCCAGTGACGCGATCCGCCCTTTGAAAATCGGGCCGCATGGCCCTATGCCTCCGACACGCTCCTCCTCGCCGGCCACCAGGCCGCCCCAGGCTGAAATCATGACCACGGACACCTCCGGCCTGCATCAGCTGGGCCAAATGACCGCCGCGCCGACCAGCCCGGAGACCGCCGTGCTGGAGCGGGTGCCGAATCCGCACGCGGGGACGCTGTATCTGACGCGGTTCACGGCGCCGGAGTTCACCAGCCTGTGCCCGGTGACGGGCCAGCCGGACTTCGCCCACATCGTCATCGACTATGCGCCGGGCGACTGGCTGGTCGAGTCCAAGTCGCTGAAGCTGTACCTGACCAGTTTCCGCAACCACGGCGCCTTTCACGAGGACTGCACCGTGGCCATCGGCAAGCGTCTGGTCGATCTGCTGAAGCCGACCTGGCTGAGGATCGGCGGCTACTGGTATCCGCGCGGCGGCATCCCGATCGACGTCTTCTGGCAGACCGGAGCAGCCCCCGAGGGGCTGTGGCTGCCGGACCAGGGCGTGCCAACGTACCGCGGGCGGGGGTAAATTCACCGCGCCGCGGGAATTCCTCAGATTCTGCTCATGCCTGAGCCGCGGGCGGCGGCCAGGCTGATCCCATGACCGAACCGCGCCGTCTCCCGCTCGAAACCTGGGGTCGCCATTGGCTGCTCCGGCTGCAGACCTGGGCCGGCCGACGGGCGTGGAGCCGGTACGGGTTCGAATTCCTGATGTTCGGGATCAAGCAGGGCTGGGCCTGTTTGTTCGGCGGGGCGATGCTGGCGCTGCTGATCGCGACGAAGCTGTGGTGGCCCGAGGCGGCGCCGATCTCGCGCTATGACTTTCTCGTGCTGGCGGCGGTGGCGATCCAGGCGGCGATGCTGGCGCTGAAGCTGGAGAGCTGGGAGGAGGCGAGGGTGATCCTCGTCTTCCACGTCGTCGGCACCGTCATGGAGCTGTTCAAGACCTCAGCGGGGTCGTGGATCTATCCGGAGGACAGCCTGCTGCGGATCGGGGCCGTGCCGCTGTTCTCGGGCTTCATGTATGCGGCGGTGGGCAGCTATATCGCGCGGGTCTGGCGCATCTTCGACATCCGTTTTCGCCACTATCCGCCGCTGTGGACGACCTGGGCGCTGGCGGCGGCGATCTACGTCAACTTCTTCGCCCACCACTGGCTGCCGGACGTGCGACTGGGGCTGTTCGCCCTGACGGCGGTGCTGTTCGGGCGAGGCTGGTTCTATTTCACCCCGGACCGGCGGCGGCGGTCGATGCCGTTCCTGCTCGGCTTCTTCCTCGTGGCCCTGTTCATCTGGTTCGCGGAGAACCTTGGCACCTGGGCGCAGGCCTGGGCCTATCCGGGACAGGAGGACGGCTGGGAGCCGGTGTCTCTGACCAAGCTGGGCAGCTGGTTCCTGCTGATGATGATCAGCGTGGTGCTGGTGTCGCTGGTGCACCGGCCGGAGGAGGAGCCGCAAGCTCGATAGTTTTCGTCATCCTCCGGCGAGCGCAGCGAGACCGGGGGACCCAGCGGCGCCGAAGGCGAACTGTTCAGGCAGGCTGTTTCGCATAGCGGCGCTCCCGACAGCTTCGCGCTCGCGCGCGCCGCTGGGTCCCCCGGTCTGCGCCGCTAAAGCGGCTTGCCGGAGGATGACGAAAGCTTAGAGGGGGAAGTGAGGGAGCTTTCATGACCACAAGCAACACCGACGTCGTCATCCTCGGCGGGGGCCACAACGGCCTTGTCTGCGCCTTCTATCTGGCCAAGGCCGGGCTGAAGGTGACGGTGCTGGAGCGGAGGCACGTCGTCGGCGGGGCGGCGGTGACGGAGGAATTCCATCCGGGCTTCCGCAACTCGACCGCCAGCTACACCGTCAGCCTGCTCAATCCGAAGGTCATCGCCGACATGGAGCTGGCCCGGCACGGGCTGACCGTGGTCGAGCGCAAGGTCTCGAACTTCCTGCCGCTGGACGACGGTCGGCATCTGCTGGCGGGCGAGGGGCGGACGCAGGGGGAGGTGGCGAAGTTTTCCGCATGGGACGCCGAGCGGCTGCCCGAGTACGAGCGCCGGCTGGAGGTGGTGGCGGCGATCCTGCGCGACTGGATCCTGAAGGCGCCGCCCAATGTCGTCGAAGGCGGCTGGATGGCCATGCTGCCGGAACTGCTGAAGGCCGGCGGGCTGGGGCGGCAGGCGGCGGGACTGGATACGCAGGGGCGGCGCGACCTGCTGGACCTGTTCGCCAAATCGGCGGGCGACTGGCTGGACGGCTGGTTCGAGAGCGATCCGATCAAGGCCCTGTTCGGCTTCGACAGCGTGGTGGGCAACTACGCCAGCCCCTACACGCCGGGGTCGGCCTATGTGCTGCTGCACCACGTGTTCGGCGAGGTGAACGGCCGGAAGGGCGTCTGGGGCCACGCCCTGGGCGGCATGGGAGCGATCACCCAGGCCATGGCGAAAGCCTGCGCCGAGCAGGGGGTCGAGGTGCGGCTGGAGGCGCCCGTCGCCGAGGTGCTGACCGAGAAGGGCCGGGCGGTCGGAGCCGTGACGGAAGCGGGAGACGTTGTGCGGGCGCGGGCGGTGGTGTCGAACCTGCATCCGCGGCTGCTGTTCGAGCGGTTCGTCGATGATGCGGTGGTCCCGGCGGACTTCCGCGAGCGGATCGGGAATTACCAGTCGGGCTCGGGCACCTTCCGCATGAACGTGGCGCTGTCGGAGCTGCCGAATTTCACCGCGCTGCCGGGGCAGGGGGATCACCTGACGGCCGGGATCATCATGGCGCCGTCGCTGGCCTATATGGACCGGGCCCATGCGGAGGCGCGGCTGAACGGCTGGTCGTCGAAGCCGATCGTCGAGATGCTGATCCCCTCGACCCTGGACGACAGCCTGGCGCCGCCCGGACAACATGTGGCCAGCCTGTTCTGCCAGCACGTCGATCCGGCGCTGGGCGACGAGCACCGGGAGACGGTGGCGGACCTGATGATCGAGACGGTCGACGCCCATGCGCCGGGGTTCAAGGCGTCGGTGGTCGGGCGGCTGGCGCTGGGGCCGCGCGACCTGGAGCGGCGCTTCGGCCTCGTCGGGGGCGACATCTTCCATGGGCGGCTGACGCTGGACCAGCTGTTCAGCGCCCGGCCGGTGCTGGGCCACGCTGATCACCGCATGCCGGTTCCGGGACTCTATCTATGCGGCTCCGGGGCCCATCCCGGCGGCGGGGTGACCGGGGCGCCCGGGCACAATGCGGCGCGGGCGGTGGTGAAGGACCTCGGCCGCTAGGTCAGACGTCCGCCAGGCCCATGGCCTTCATCAGGGCGTCGCGGACGGCGGATTCGGTGAAGGGCTTCTGCAAGGTCGACTGGCCGCGCCATTCGTCGGGCAGGCCGCCCTCGCCGTAACCGGTCGAGAAGACGAAGGGCACGCCGCGCGCCTTCAGGGCCTCGGCGATGGGGAAGACCTGACGGCCGGCGACGTTGACGTCCAGCAGGGCGGCGTCGAGGGGCTCGTCCCCGGTGGCCATCTGGAGGCCTTCGTCGACGGTGGCGGCCGGCCCGACCGGGACACAGCCCATGTCCTCGAGGATGGTCTCCAGCAGCATGGCGACGAGGGATTCATCCTCGACGATCAGAACGCGGCGGCCTGAAATCGCCTGGGTCATTCACCCTGCTCCTTGTCCAGCGGGATTGAGAAAGTCGCTGTAAAACCGTCGCCTGCGTAGTCGAGTTCGACCTCCCCGGCCAGATCATGGCGAACATTGCGTTCGATCAGCCGGCTGCCGAAGCCCTTCCGGTCCGGCGGCGCGACCGGGGGGCCGCCGATCTCGCGCCAGACCAGTTCCAGCCGGGGGTTGGTCTGGTCGGCGACCGACCAGTCGACCAGGACCCGACCGTCCGGAGCGGACAGCGCCCCGTATTTGGCGGCGTTGGTGGCCAGTTCGTGGAAGATCATGCCGAAGGACAGGGCCGCGGCCGGGGGCAGGGCGACGAGGGGGCCGTTGGCCGAAACCCGGGCGCTACCATGCGCCTCGGTTTCGTGCTGGAGGATGGCGCCGAGATCGGCCCCTTCCCAGTGGCTGCGGGTCAGCAGGTCGTGGGTGTGCGACAGGGCGAGCAGGCGCGCCTGGAATCCCTCGGCGAAGGTTCGCGGATCGCCGTGCGAACGGGCGGTCTGCATGGCGATCGACTGGACGGTGGCGAGCGTGTTCTTCACCCGGTGGTTCAGTTCGTCGATCATCAGCTTCTGGCGTTCGGTCGAACGGACCGTCTCCGTCACGTCGTGGCCCTGGACGAAGATGCCGGCCACGGCGCCGCTCGCGTCGCGGATCGGCTGGTAGATGAAGTCGAGGAACCGGGACTCGAGCGGGGCGTCCGGCGTCCGCTGAAGCTGGACCCGGCTGGCGCGACCCTCGTACGGTTCGCCGGTGGCGTAGACGCTGGCGAGAAATTCGAAATAGCCCTGGCCCTGCACCTCGGGCAGGGCTTCGCCGATGGGTTTGCCGCTGATGTCGCGATGCCCGATCAACTGGGCGTAGGCGGCGTTGTGCATCTGGAAGACGTGGTCCGGGCCGGACAGGACGGCGACGAAGCCCGGGGCCTGCATGAACATGTCCATCAGGCGGTTGCGCTCGCCCTCCAGGCGCCGGTTGTCTTCCTGTACCTGTTCGGCGCGACCCAGCACCGCGCCGCCCAGCATGACATCCAGGGCGCTGGCGTTGTCCGCCTTGAGGCCGCGATCGCGCAGGCGCTGAAGTTCGGTGATGTCTGTGGTGTGCTGAAGGATGAAGGTCACCTCGCCGGCGTCGTCGAGCATCGGCGTGTGGGTGGCGCTCCAGTAGCGCTCCTCGAACACCTCGCGTCCGTCGGCGAGGCGGCGGGCCATCGCATATTTGACGAGGGGAAGGTGGTCGCGCTGGCGCGTGTCGCGGGCCCGCTCGATCGAGGCCCGGACCTGGCGCACGTTCTCGGGGGCTTCTTCCCCGGGGCCGGAGTCAAAGGCCGAGAACAGCGGCCGCCCGATAATGGCGGCCCGGGTGCTGTTGGTGACGTCGAGATAGGCCTGGTTGACGCCGGCGATCCGCAGGTCGGGCGTGAGCAGGACATACGGATTGGGCGAGGCGTCGAATGCGCTCGCCAGATCGACCGCCAGGTCGCCCGATTTCACCAGTTCCTTCAAACCCGTCCCCGCCGTGCGCGTCGCAGTAACGCCATGCTTGCGCTTCGGTTTCACGCGCGAGCCGTGTCTCAAGCATTTTGCCGTTTGAGCCAAGAGGGCGGGCGCCGCTAGTCTGGGCCGATGTCCATGGCTTCACTTCTGGCGGCGGCGGTTCTGATGATCTCACCGGCGGATCCTGCGGATCCCAGGCCCCGGGCGACGGTGGCGCAGGGCGTGCTGGTCGGGCGGGAGTCGGACGGCGTGCGCAGTTTCAAGGGCGTGCCCTATGCGCGGCCGCCCGTGGGAGAGTGGCGCTGGCGGGCCCCGCAGCGGGCGGACGGCTGGAGCGGCGAACGGGACGCGGGACGGGTCGGGGCGATCTGCGTCCAGCCCCCGGCCAACGGCGACAACGGCGTGGGTCCCCTGCCGATGAGCGAGGACTGTCTGACGCTGAACGTCTGGTCCCCGGCGGAGAGCGACGGGCCTTTGCCGGTGATGGTCTGGATCCACGGCGGCGGTCTGAACAACGGCTCGGGGACGGCGGCGCTGTACGACGGGACGAACCTGGCGAGGCGCGGCGTGGTGGTGGTGACGATCAACTACCGCCTGGGACGGCTGGGGTTCTTCGACCATCCGGCGCTGGCGGCGGAGCGTGAGCCGGGCGAGCCGGCGGCGAACTACGGGCTGATGGATGTGATCGCGGCGCTGCGCTGGGTGTGGGACAACGCGGCGGCGTTCGGCGGCGACGCGGACAGTGTGACGATTTTCGGCGAGTCCGCGGGCGGGGCGCTGGTGACGCGGCTGATGATCTCGGAGCCGGCGCGCGGGCTGTTCCACCGGGCGGTGGTGCAGTCCGGACTGGGCCGTGACGAGGGCACGCCGCTGGACCGGCTGAGGCGCGACGGAGGGCCGTCGATGCAGGCGAGGGGAGAGGCGTTCGCGCAAGCCCACGGCGCCGCGACGGCCGCCGGGCTGAGGGCGATCCCGGCGGAGACCTTCCTGCGTCCGGCGCCCAATTTCTACGGCGGCGATCTGCTGGTGCAGGACGGGGCATTGGTCTCTGAAGATGTCGAAGCCGCCTTCGCCGCGGGCCGCGAGGCGTCCGTGCCGCTGATCATCGGCACGAACAGCGCCGAGTTCTGGTGGATGAAGCCGTCGGACCTCAGCCCCTATGGCGCGCTCGACGATGCGATGATGGCGGATGAGCGGGCGGCGTTCCTGGAGGCCTACGGCGGGCAGGACGGCTACGACCAGTTCGTGCTCAGCGACCTGGTGTTCAACGAGCCGGCGCGTCATCTGGCGCGGCTGCATGCGCGCAACGGCCACCCGACGTATCTGTACCGGTTCGACGTGGTCTCGGCGGCGATGCCCGAGCCGCACGCGGGCGCGACCCATGCCTCTGAGCGGCAGTATGTCTTCGACAATCTGGGCGCCTCGCCGTGGCCGACGGCGGAGATGGACCAGCGGCAGGCCGACGCCATGGCCGGCTACTGGACGCGGTTCGCGCAGACCGGCGACCCGAACGGCGACCTGCGTCAGGCCTGGCCCGAGTTCGGGGCCGAGCCGGACCGGCTGCTGGAGTTTACCAACGACGGACCGGCGGCCAGGCCGGTTCCGCATGGGGAGCGGCTGGACCTGATCGAGGCCTACTACACGCGGGTGCGCTGACCGCTCAGAGCACGCCGCCGTTGGACCTGATCACCTCGGCGTAGAGCAGGCCGGAATCCTTGATCGTGCGTTCCTGGGTCTGGAAATTCACGTGGGTGATGCCGAACCGCTTTGAGTAGCCCAGCGACCATTCGAGATTGTCGAGCAGCGACCAGGCCATGTAGCCGCGCAGATCGACGCCCTTGCCGATGGCGTCGTGCGCCGCCTTGAGGTGGTTCTTCAGATAGTCGACCCGCATCGGATCGTGGATGCGGCCGTCGATGGCGTGAGGCGGGTCGTACCAGGCCGAGCCGTTCTCGGTGATCATCAGCGGCAGGCCGTTGGTCTGTTCGTGCAGCCAGACCAGGGTGTCGGTCAGGGCCGGAGGATAGACCTCCCAGCCGGTCTCGGTGTGGGCGTGCTGGATCTGTTTCACCGGACGGGCGCGGACGGGCCAGGCGTCGGGCGCGTTCTCGGGCACCGAGCGGGTGTACCAGTTCAGCCCCATCCAGTCGGTCGGCTGGGCGATCAGGTCGAAGTCTTCCTGCGGGAACTCGCGGTAGGCCTCGCCGTAGACCTCCTTCAGCTCTTCCGGATAGCCGCGGCCCATCAGCGGGTCGAGGAACCAGCGGTTCATCTGGGCGTCGGCGCGCTTGCGGGCGGCCTCGTCCTCGGGCTTGTCCGACGCCGGGTATTTGGGCTCGATGTTGAGGACGATGCCGATCTGGCCCTCGCCGACCTCGCGGAAGCGTTTCACCGCGGCGCCGTGGGCGCGCAGGACGTTGTGGCCGGCGATCATGGCCTCGAAGGCCGAGCGGTGGCCGGGGGCCAGGGCGCCGTGCAGATAGCCGCCGTCGACGATGACCCAGGGCTCGTTGATCGTGCCCCAGGTCTTCACCCGGCCCTTGAATTTCTCAAACAGGACCTGGCCGTAGTCGGCGAACCAGTCGGCGATGTCGGGGTTGAGCCAGCCGCCGCGGTCGTCGAGCGCCGCCGGCAGGTCCCAGTGGTAGAGGGTGCACAGCGGCTCGATCCCGGCCTCGAGCAGGCCGTCGACCAGCCGGTCGTAGAAGGCCAGACCCTTGTCGTTGATGGCCCCGCGGCCCTCGGGCATGACCCGGCTCCAGCTGACCGAGAATCGGTAGGCCTGGAGGTTGAGCCGCTTCATCAGCTGGATGTCTTCACGCCACCGATTGTAGTGGTCGCAGGCCACGTCGCCGGTGTCGCCGTCGCGCATATTGCCCGGGGTGTGGCTGAAACGGTCCCAGATCGAGGCGCCCGCGCCATCGGCCATGGATGACCCTTCGATCTGATAGGCGGCCGTCGCCGCGCCCCACAGGAAACCTTCTGGAAACAGATAGTCGCCGGTGTTTTCCGTGGTCATATGTCAGGCTCGTAATACGCGAGGGGATCAACTGGGAGGTCGGCGGCGCCGACGGCGGGTACGCGTGTAGCACCGCGAGCACAACCTGCCTGTGGCCAAACTAGGGCACTTGCGGGCGACAATGCTAGTGTGTCATGTAATCGGTTACACCGAATTCACGAACGGACCCGCGCGAAGCGGGCCGGGATCGCGAGCCGGTCAGGGAGAGAGACTTTGGCGCCAGCTGCGACTCCGAAAAACCGCTTGGACGGTCGGGCATGAAGGCCGCGACCATACGCGATGTGGCCGAACGGGCGGAGGTGTCCGTGGCCTCGGTGTCCCGCGTTCTGACCGGGGCCGGTCCGGTCACCGACGCGACCCGCAAGAAGGTTATGGCGGCGGTCGAGGCGCTGCAATACGTGCCCCATTCCGGCGCCCGCAGCCTGTCGACCAGCAAGACCCAAACGATCGGGGTCATCCTGCCGGACCTGTACGGCGAGTTCTTCTCCGAGCTGATCCGCGGCATGGACGTCGGCGCGCGGGCGCTGGGCTATCACCTGATCGTCTCCAGCTCGCACGACGACGCCGAGGAGGCGTCCGCGGCGATCCGCTCGATGCGCGGCCGCGTCGACGGGCTGATCGTGCTGTCGCCCCATCTGGACGCGGCCAATCTGGCGACCAGCCTGGCCGGACGGCTGCCGATCCTGCTGATGAACGGCGGGGCGGACGCCGGGCGTCCCTCCATCGTGGTCGACAACCACGGCGGCGCCGTCCAGGCCGTCGAACATCTGATCGCCACCGGGCGGCGGCGCATCGCGCACATCTCCGGCCCGACCGGCAACCTCGAGGCCGAGGCGCGGCTGGCCGGCTATCTGGAGGCCATGGCGAAGGCGAACCTGCCGACGACGGTGGTCGAGGGCGCCTTCACCCAGGCCTCGGGACACCATGCCGCGGCCGAGCTGGCGGCGCGGCCCGAACGGCCCGACGCGATCTTCGCCGGCAACGACATGATGGCGATCGGGGCCATGCTCGCCCTGCAGGACGCGGGCCTCGGCGTACCCGAGGACGTGGCCATCGTCGGCTTCGACGATGTGCCGATCGCGGGCCTGATGCGGCCGGGTCTCACCACCCTTGGAATCCATATCGCGGATACCGGGCGAAGCGCGCTGGAGCGCCTTGTCCGTCTGATCAACGCAGCGGGCGAAGCCGTCGCCGACACCGCCTGCGAGGTCGTCCGGCCCGAGTTGGTCGTACGCCCGTCAAGCAACCCGGCGACATCGACCCGAGCCGTCTCCGGCGATCGCCCTCGCGAAGCCGCCGGCCCATCACTTCTCAAGGGGGAGAACCCGCAATGACCCGCAAGTCCAAGCATTATCTGGGCGCCGCATCGGCCCTCGCCGTCGCCATTTCCCTGGCCGCGGCCGGTGGCGCGGCGGCCCAGGTCTCCACAGCGACCATCCGGGGTTCGGTGACGGACGGCGCCCAGGCCGAGGCCGGGGCCGCCATCGTGGCGCGTGACGTCGCCTCGGGCTTCACCAACCGGACCACGGCCAACGCCCAGGGCGGCTACGTCCTGTCGGGCCTGCGCCCCGGGACCTATGAAATCACCGTCACCACGACCGACGGCCAGACGACGTCCGAGGTCGTCACCATCGGCGTCGGCCAGGTGGGCGAGGTCGATCTTTCCGTGGGCGGCGATGTAACCGCTTCCACGGTCGACGCCGACGGCACGGACCTGGGCGAGGTGGTCGTCACCGGCCGCCGCCTGGTCGAGGTCCGCACGCCGGAAATCGCCACCAATGTGACGACCCAGCAGATCGAAACCCTGCCGCAGATCAACCGCAACTTCCTCAATTTCGCCGCCCTTGCGCCCGGCGTCCGGGTCTCGGCCAACGAGCAGGAACAGACCATCACCGCCGGCGGCCAGCGGGCGGAATCGGTCAACGCCTTCATCGACGGCGCCAGCCTGAAGTCGAACATCATCGACGGCGGCATCGCCGGTCAGGACGACAGCCGCGGCAACCCCTTCCCGCAGGCCGGCATCCAGGAGTTCCGGGTCGTCAGCCAGAATTTCAAGGCCGAGTACGAACAGGCCTCGTCGGCGATCATCACGGCCGTCACCAAGTCCGGCACCAACGAGTTTCATGGCGAGGTGTTCGGCACCTATCGCGACCAGAGCTTCATCGAGCAGGACTACTTCTCCGAACAACGCGGCGACGAGCAGCCGGATCTCGAGGTGCAGCAGTATGGTTTCGCTCTCGGCGGTCCGATCATCCAGGACACGCTGCACTTCTTCGGCACCTATGAGCGCAAGGAAGAAGGCCGGGCCGCGGTGGTCAACCTGGGTCGACAGGACCCCCGCTTCGTCAACCAGTTCGGCCAGTATATCGGCACCTTCGGCGTGCCGTTTGAGGAGGACCTGTATTTCGGAAAGCTGAGCTGGCAGCCGGCGGACGACCACCTGCTTGAGCTGAGCGTCACCTGGCGCGACGAGTTCGACACCCGCGGCATCGGCGGGGCCAACTCGGCCGAGCGGGCGACCGAGCTGAACCAGACCACCCTGACCATCAACGGCCGCCACCAGTGGCAGACCGACAGCTTCCTGAACGAGCTGACGATCACCCAGCGGGAGTACAACTACAATCCGCAGCCGGTGAACTTCTCCAGCTTCGGCGAGACCTATCGCCTGTTCGAGAATGATACGAACCCGGCGCCCGGCTTCCAGCCGGACTATTTCGGCGGCAGAACTACCAGGTGACCAAGGAGTTCGGGCGTAACCCGCTGTTCTACTATGACGTCGACGGACGCCCCGAACTGTCGGGCAGCACCACCGTCCCCTACCGCGTGGAACTGGGCAACGCCTTCCCGTCGGTCGACCTGACCAACAACGTCATTGGCCTTTACGTCCAGGACGAC
>NZ_JAVHLH010000042.1 GCF_031082345.1 Brevundimonas sp.
GGGGGCATGGTGCGCAGCTCGTCCTCGACGCGGTGCAGGGCGGCCATGTCCGGATAGTCCGTCGGCATCTGCACGACGGGTTTCGATCTCCAGCTCTCGGGCGTCCAGCGCGTCGTCATGGCAGCAAGATAGGCGGAGCGGAGGTTGTGGACAATGAACCGTTGTGACGCATGATTTTTTCAGGCCCGGCCCGGCCTCGCCCTGAGGAGACGTTGGCCGCCCCTACCCCGCGCTGGTGGTCGGAGACTGCTTTTCCTTCAGGGTGACCAGTTCCTCGGCCATGGTCGGATGGACGGCGCAGGTGGCGTCCCACTGGGCCTTGGTCAGGCCGGCCTTCACGGCGATGGCGGCGAGCTGGATCATCTCGGGGGCCTCGGGGCCGACGATGTGGACGCCGACGACCTTCTGGCTCGTGGCGTCGACGACCAGCTTCATCAGCACGCGCTCGTCGGAGCCGGTGAAGGCGTATTTCATCGGCCGGAAGCGGGCGACGTAGACGTCGACCTCGCCCTTGCAGACATGGCGCGCCTCGCTCTCGCTCAGGCCGACCACCCCGACCGGCGGCTGGCTGAACACGGCGGTGGCCACGGCCTCGTAGTCGAAGGCGGTCGGCGTGTCGCGCCAGACCGTCTCGTGGAAGGCCACGGCCTCGCGGATCGCCACCGGGGTCAGGTTCATGCGGTCGGTGACGTCGCCGATGGCCCAGATGTTGTCGGCGGTGGTCTTCGAGAAGGCGTCGACCTTGATCGCGCCGTCGTCGTTCAGCGCGACCCCGGCGGTCTCGAGGCCGAGATCCTTGACGTGGGGCACGCGGCCGGTGGCGAACATCACCACGTCGGTCTCCAGCGCCATGCCGTTCTCGAGGTGGTTGACGATGCCCGTCGCCGTCTTCTCCAGGCTCGTGTGCTGGCAGCCGAGGATGACCTTGATCCCCCGTTTCTCGATCTCGCCGGCGAGATGGGCGCGGACGTCGTCGTCGAAGCCGCGCAGGATGTTGGGACCGCGATAGATCAGGGTGGTCTCGACGCCGAGGCCGGCGAAGATGCCGGCGAACTCGACCGCGATATAGCCGCCGCCGGCGATCAGGATGCGCTTCGGCAGCTCCGGCAGGTGGAAGGCCTCTTCCGAGGTGATGGCGTGTTCGACGCCGGGCAGGTCGGCGGGGACCCACGGGCGGCCGCCGGTGGCGATCAGGATCTTTTCGGCGGTGATGACGAGGGGGCCGCCGTCCTCCCCCTTGCCGGCGATCTCGACGGTATGGGCGTCCTTCAGCACGGCGCGGCCGTGGATCAGGTCGACGCCGGCCTTGCCGAGGTTGGCGGCGTAGATGCCGGACAGGCGGGCGATCTCGACATCCTTGGCCTCGAGGAAGGTCGGCCAGTCGAATTTCGCGCTGTCGAACGACCAGCCGTAGCCTTCGGCGATCTCGAGGGCGTGGCTGACCTCGGAGGCCATGACCATGAATTTCTTGGGCACGCAGCCGCGCACGACGCAGGTGCCGCCGACGCGGAACTCCTCGGCGATGGCGACGCGCTTGCCGCCCAGGGCGGTCAGGCGGGCGGCGCGGACGCCGCCGGAGCCGGCGCCGATGACGAAGAGGTCGTAGTCGTAGTCGGCCATGCGGGGAGGCTCCGGTTCGCGCCGGCGCGGGCGCGGGAGGTCTGATGGGACGCCGGGCGGCGGCGCCCCGGCGCGGGCCCGGACTTAGGGGCCGCGGCGGAAGGGGGCAAGGTCGGGGCGGCCCCCGTCTCCGGCGGATCCGCATTCGGCGCGCTTGACCCCCGCGATACGCGGCGCATAGTCGAGGCGAATGTCGCCAAGGATGTGACTCATGGTTGCCCTCACCCTCGCCGCCCTGCTCGCCGTCGCGCCGATGCAGGTCCCCCAGCAGGCGCCTGTCCCGCAGGCGAGCGTCCCGCCCCAGGAGGCTCCGGTCGATCTCGGCGAGATCGAGGTCACCGGACGGCCGCTGGACTCGATGATCCGCTCCTTCGTCGACGAGGTCGCCGCCCCCAACCGGCGCCGCGGCATCGCCCGCTGGGACGACCGGATCTGCGTCGGAGTGGCCAATCTGAGGGCCGAGCCGGCCCAGTATATCGTCGACCGGGTCTCGACCGTGGCCGAGGATCTCGGCGTCATCCCGGGCGATCCCGGCTGCCAGCCGAACGTCATCATCATCGCCAGCGACGACCCGGACGGCCTCGCCCGGCAACTGACGGAGGAACGGCGCCGGGCCTTCCGGATGGGCGGCTCCGGCATGGATCGGGGCGGCCGCGCCCTGGAGAATTTCGTGGCCAACGACGCGCCGGTGCGCTGGTGGCAGGTCAGCATGCCCGCCAACTCCGAAACGGGGCAGCGCGCGACCCGCATCCCGGGAGAATGCCGCGACCCCTGCATGTCGACGTCTGACTACGCCCCCGTCATCGCGACCTTCGCCGCCTCGCGCCTGAGCACCCAGATCGTCGACTACATCTTCCGCACCGTCGTCATTCTCGACATCGACCAGATCGGCGGCGTCTCGGGACAGCAGCTGGCGGACTATGTGGCCATGGTCACCCTGGCCCAGATCGACCCGCAGGCCGACACCAGCCGCTACGCCTCGATCCTGAATGTGTTCGACGCGCCGGACACGGCGCCCGGACTGACCGACTGGGACCAGGCCTATCTGAGGGGCCTGTACGACGCCGAGCGCACGCGGAAGAACCTGCACGCCGGCACGACCGAGATCGCCGACTCGATCTACCAGGCCCACCAGGACCTCCGGGCCGACGAAGAGGAATAGGGACGGCGGCCGGAGCGGGTTTCAGGGCGCCAGCCGCTCCACCCCTCCATCCGTGCCGATGATGGCCTCGTCGGCGAGGCCGAGGAACAGGCCGTGCTCGACCACGCCGGTGATCAGCTTGAGGTCGTCGGCGAGACGGGCGGGGTCGTGGATGGCGCCGCATCTGGCGTCATAGATCAGGTTGCCGCCGTCGGTGCGGACCAGTCCGCGCTCGGCGGCGCGGACGCGGGCCGGCATGGCGATGTCGTGGTCGCTCAGAACGTCGGCGATGCGGTTGGCGGTGGTCTTGTGGCCGAAGGCGACGACCTCGATCGGCAGGGCGAAGGCGCCGAGGGTCTTCACCACCTTGGCGGCGTCGGCGATGACGAGGCAGCGGGCCGAGGCCTCCCAGACCAGCTTCTCGCGCAACAGGGCCGCGCCGCCGCCCTTGATCAGGGCGAGGCCGGGGCCGACCTCGTCGGCGCCGTCGACGGTCAGGTCGATGCGGGGTGAGTCCTCCAGCGTCGACAGCGGCAGGCCGAGCTCGCGGGCCAGTTCGGCGGTGGCCTCCGAGGTCGGGACGCAGCGCAGGTCGGGCAGGTTGCGGGCGGCCAGGGCCTTGACGAACCAGGCGGCGGTCGAGCCGGTGCCGAGGCCGACGACCATGCCGGCCTCGACGTGGAGGGCGGCGGCCTCGCCGGCGCGATTCTTCTGGATGTCCGCGCTCATTTCTTCGCCGCCTTCTTCGTCCGCATCGCATCCATGAACCGGGCGGCCCAGCCCGACTTGGCCGTCTGCTGACCCCGGGCAAGGGCCAGATCGCCGGGCGCGACGTCGGCGGTGATCACCGAGCCCGAGCCGACCATGGCCCCGGCGCCGATGGCGACCGGCGCCACCAGCGAACTGTTGGAGCCGACGAAGGCCCCCTCGCCCACCGTGGTGCGGTGTTTGAAGAACCCGTCGTAGTTGCAGAAGATCGTCCCGGCGCCGATGTTGGCCTTCGCCCCGACCTCGCCGTCGCCGAGATAGGCCAGGTGGTTGGCCTTGGCGCCCGGGCCCATGCGGACGTTCTTGACCTCGACGAAATTGCCGACCTTGGCGTTCTCACCCAGATCGGCGCCGGGGCGCAGGCGGGCGTAGGGGCCGACCTCGGCGCCGGCGGCGACGGTCGCGCCCTCGATGTGGCTGAAGGCGCGGATGCGGGCGCCGGGGGCGATCTTCGCGCCGGGGCCGAAGACGACATAGGGCTCGATCAAGGTTCCGCCGCCGACCTCGGTGTCGAAGGCGAAATGGACCGTGTCCGGGGCCGGCATGGTGACGCCGGCCGCGAGGCAGGCCTCGCGTCTGGCCTCCTGGAACAGGGCCTCGGCGACGGCCAGTTCGGCCTGGGAATTGACCCCCATGACGGCGTCCTCGGACGCGAAAACGGCGCGGGTCGGGGCGCCGTGCTTGCGGGCCAGTTCGACCACGTCGGTGAGATAGTATTCGCCCTTGGCGTTGTCGTTCCTCACCTCGCGCAGGAGGTCGAACAGCAGGCCGACCGGGGCGGCCATGACGCCGGAATTGCAGGCGGTCAGGGCGAGGACCTCGGGCGAGGCCTCCTTCGCCTCGGTGATGGCGGCCAGCTGGTCGCCGTCCATGACCAGACGGCCGTAGGCGCCGGGGTCGGCGGCCTCGAAGCCGATGACGGTGACGCCGTCATGCGCGGCGAAGACCGGCTCGATGTCGGCGGCGGTCAGCAGGGGCACGTCGCCGTAGGTGATGACCACCTGGCCGACGAAGTCGCCGAGCACGGCCTCGGCGGCGCGGACGGCGTGGCCGGTGCCGAGCGGCGGATCCTGGACGGCGATGGCGTCCTCGCCGAGACGGCGGACGACGTGGTCGCGGACCTCGGGCGAATGGGCCCCGACGACGACGACGATGCGCTCGCAGCCCAGGGCCTCGGCGGCGTCGATGGCGTGGTCCAGCATGGCGCGGCCGCCCACCGGGTGCAGCACCTTGGGCAGCGGCGACTTCATCCGCGTGCCCTGGCCGGCGGCGAGGATGATGGCGGCCCTGGGGTGTGGCGTACTGGTCATGAATCGGTCCGGCGGCTGGTCAGGCCCGAGGTCTAGCCCATCGCGGCGGCCGGCGGGAGACGCAGGCGGCGGAACGGGCGAATCCGGGTCCCGCCGGTGACGGCTTGCCAGTACGGGACGACCGGGCTATGTCGCCGCCTCCGCAGTTGATGGATGCGTAGCTCAGCGGGAGAGCACCTCGTTCACACCGAGGGGGTCACAGGTTCAATCCCTGTCGCATCCACCATTTCCCCCCCGCGATCACTGACCGCCCGACGCCGCCGCCGGCAGGCGGACGATGACGTCGTCGACCTGGACGCCGCCGCGGTCGATGACGAGGTTCTGGTAGTTGCGCTGGCCGTCCTGGGTCTCGGCCTGGACGTCCTCGACCTCAACGCGGAACTGGCGGCGCAGGAAGGTCGCCAGTTCGCCGGCGGTGACCAGGCGGTCGCCGTCGCCGTCGGCCTCGCCCGACATCCCGGCGCGCACGAAGTGGGACAGATAGCCGCCCGCCTGGAATTTGTCGGCCACGGCGCTGGTCAGGTCCTCCTCTGAGCTGAACACCCCCATGACGCCGGGGCGGTCCACGACATTGCGCGCGAAGCCGCCCGAGAAGCAGGCGTCCACGACCAGCAGGGCCAGACGGGTGTCGAGCGAGGCGAACAGGCGGCCCAGCTCGGCGTCGGAGATCTCGCCGTCGGTCAGCACCAGGGTCTCGGCCTTGCCGTCGGGTTCGAGCCCGGTGACGGGCGTCGGCTCCTGGCCGCCGTGGCCGGAGAAGAAGAACAGGAACATGTCGTCCGGTCCCGCCTGGGCGGCCACGCGCGAAAAGGCGGCGCGGACGCCCGCGACCGTGGCCTCGGCATTGGTCAGGACCACGCTGGCCTCGTTCAGCGACCCGTCGCGCTGGAGCGTCTCGGCCAGCTTGCGGGCGTCCTCGTCGGTGAACTCCAGGTCGCCGACGTCCTCCGGATAGTCGGAGACCCCAACCATCAGGGCGAAGACCCGGGCGCCGCCGGCGACGGCCGCCTGCCGGGGCGGTTCTCCGGCGGACTCGACGCTGAAGCGATAGGAACCGGTCTCGCCCGGGCGATAGGAGGTGAGCCGGACCTGGTAGGTCCCGTCCTCGGGCAGCACCAGCACCTGGCGGCTGTCGGTGCCGTCGTCGCCGTCGTCGTTGTCGAACTGCTCGCCGGAGGGGGTGATGACCATGGTGTAGGCGTCGAAGGCCGACGAGGTCAGGTTCACCGCAACGCGCTGGCCGCGGCGGCCGCTGAAGCGGTAGTTGTCGACGTATTCGCCCGTGTCGAGGGTGTCGTCCCCGCCGGCCAGGGCGCCCGACACCGCCTCGCCGATGACCACGTCGCCGCCGCCCGCCGGACGCCCCGACGGCGCCTCGGACGGGGGCCGGGGCGCGGAGACGCCGGCGCCGTCGAGCACGGCGAGGCGATAGGCGCCGCTCTCCTTGGGTTCGTAGCTGGTGGCGGATATCTGGTACTCGCCATCGGCGGGCAGGGTGACCAGCAGCCGGCTGTCGCGCGAATCCTCGACGCCGGCGTCGTCGTCGTTGTCGCTGGAGAAGTCGCCCGGCCCCCGCACCATCAGATAGGGGTCGAAGTCGGTCGAGGTCAGCCGGATGTCGAGCTGCTGGCCGCGCCGGCCGCGCAGGGTCCAGGTGTCGATGAACTCGCCGGTCTCCAGCTGTTCGTCGCCGGAGGCCAGGCTTCCGCCGACCGTGCGGCCCACGGCGAGCGTTCCCGAGGCGTCGGCGACGTCCGCCCGGGCCGACCCGCCGCCGATCGCCGAGAGGGTCAGCCGATAGGCGCCGGTTTCGCCGGGCTCGTAGCTGGTGGCGTCGATCTCGACCTCGCCCGCGGCCGGGGCGGTGAAGCGAATCCGGCTGTCGCGCGAACCCCGCGCCGCCGGATCGTCGTCATTGTCCTCGCTGAGCCCGCCGGGTCCGCGCACCATCAGATAGGGATCGAAGGCCGGGGCCGAGAGGGTGACCTCGTAGGTCTCCCCGGTCCGGACCCGCAAGGCCCAGGTGTCGGTGAACTCGCCGCTGTCGAGCATGGCGTCGCCCCGACGCAGCTCGCCCTGCACCGTCTGACCCGGCCGAATCGGCTGCCCCCCGTCCTGGACCAGGCCGACCGGCGACGGAAACGCGGCGGCGGGCTGGACCAGCACCGCCAGTGCGGTCGTGGCGACGAGCAATGATTTGAACATGGAATTTCCCCTCAGCCTGCGCAGCTTTACCGAACGGGGGTCGCTTGTCACCGTCGTCGACGCCGACGTCAGGAACAGTAGGGCCGCGCTTCCGCCTTGATCGGCGCGCATACGGCCGCCCCCTTGCCGCCCCGCCCGGGCTGGCGCGCGTCGCCCTGGCGCCTTACGGACCTCTGCATGCCCTTCCCCGCCAGTCATCCCGCGCTCGACCGCGCTCTTTCCGAACGCGGCTACGCCGAGCCGACGCCGGTGCAGTCGGCGGTGCTGGAGGCGTCGCTGAACGAGGACGGCTCGGGTCGCGACCTGCTGGTCAGCGCCCAGACCGGTTCAGGCAAGACCGTGGCCTTCGGCCTGGCCCTGGCCCCCACCCTGCTGGGCGAGGCGGAGAAATTCGCCGAGTTCGGCGCGCCGGTGGCCCTGGTCATCGCCCCGACCCGCGAACTGGCGCTGCAGGTCTCCAACGAGCTGCAATGGCTGTACGCCCAGACCGGCGCGCGGATCGTCTCCTGCGTCGGCGGCATGGACCCCAAGGTCGAGCGCCAGGCGCTGAACCGCGGCTGCCACATCGTCGTCGGCACGCCGGGCCGTCTGCGCGACCATCTGGAGCGCGGATCGCTGGACCTGTCGACCCTGCAGGCTGTCGTGCTGGATGAAGCCGACGAGATGCTGGACATGGGCTTCCACGAAGACCTGACCTTCATCCTGGAAGGCGCGCCGGCCGGCCGCCGCACCCTGATGTTCTCGGCCACCCTGGCGCGCGATATCGTGCAACTGGCCAAGACCTACCAGACCAATGCGCTGCGCATCGACACGGTGGCGGGCAACGTCTCCCACGCCGATATCGAGTACAAGGCGATCCGGGTGGCCCCGAACGAGGTCGAGCTCGCGGTCGTCAATGTGCTGCGCTATTTCGAGGCTCCCGGGGCGCTGGTGTTCGCCAACACCCGCGAGCGGGTCAAACACCTGACCTCGTCGCTGCGCGAGCGCGGCTTTTCGGTGGTCGGCCTGTCCGGCGAGCTGACCCAGAGCCAGCGGTCCGAAGCGCTGCAGGCGCTGCGTGACGGGCATGCGCGGGTCTGTGTCGCCACCGACGTGGCCGCGCGCGGGCTGGACCTGCCCGATCTGGGGCTGGTCATCCACGCCGAGATCCCGGTCAACAAGGCCGGGCTGCTGCACCGCTCGGGTCGCACCGGCCGCGCCGGCAAGAAGGGCGTTTCGGTCCTGCTGGTCAGCTATACGCGTCGCCGCAAGGTCGAGCTGATGCTGCAGTCGGCCTCGATCAACGCCGAATGGTCGGGACCGCCGTCGGCCGAGATGATCCTCGAGAACGACCGCAAGCGCATGCTGGCCGATCCGGTGCTGACCGCCCCGGTCGAGGGCGAGGATACGCTGGCCCTCGGCAAGCAGCTGCTCGAGAGGAGCTCGCCGGAGCAGATCGCGGCGGCCCTGATCCGCCTGTACCAGCAGAAGCTGCCGGCGCCCGAAGACGTCTATGACGACGAGCGGATGAAGCGCCAGCAGGCCACCGGCAAGAACGACAAGGGCCAGCCGGACGTGCCCTATACGGACTTCGCCCGCGGCGGCGACATGGCCTGGTTCCGCATCAACATCGGCCGCGACAAGAACGCCGATCCGAAATGGCTGATGCCGACCATCTGCCGTCTTGGCCATGTGACCAAACGCGACATCGGCGCGATCAAGATCTTCGAGCGCGAGACCAAGTTCGAGATCACCGAGGAGATGAAGGCCAAGTTCGAGGCCGCCATCGCCCAGGGTCTCGAGGAGGGCGTCAAGATCGAGCCGGCCGTTAAGCCGGGCCCGTCGGAGAAGCCGGTCAGCCGCTGGGACAAGAAGCCCGGCGCGGGCGGCGACCGTCCGGAGAAGAAGCCGTGGAAGGCCGGCGAGGACGGCGGCGACAAGCCCGCCTGGAAGCCGCGCGAGGATCGTCCGCAGGGCGAGAAGAAACCCTGGGTGAAGCGCGAGGACTCCGCCGCGCCCGCCGAGGGCAAGAAGCCGTGGGTCAAGCGCGAGGACGGCGACAAGCCGGCCTGGAAGGCCCGCGAGGACAAGCCCCATGGCGAGAAGAAGCCGTGGGTGAAGCGCGACGACGCGGCGGCCGAGGGCAAGAAGCCCTGGGTCAAGCGCACGCCGAACGATCCGACCCCTCCGGGCAAGAAGCCGTGGGTGAAGAAGCCGGCCGCCGAGGGCAAGACGCCCTGGGCTCCCCGCTCGGACGCCGAAGCGGCGCCGGCTACGGCGGGCGACAAGCCGTGGAAGGGCAAGCCCAAGGGCGGCGACCGTCCGTGGGCCGCCAAGGACGCGCGCGGCAAGCCCGCGGCGGCCAGACCCGCCTACAAGGGCAAGACGCCCCGCTAGGCTCCCTCCGCTCCCGTCATCCCCCGGGTCACGCCCGAGGTGGCGGCGGCCGTCTGGGCGGCCGAGGATTGATCGCCGCCTGTAACCGTTTACGGTGACGCCAAGGCAAGAAGCGGCGGGCAGGAAACATGGCGGACGTCCGGCTGACCGGGGTGACCAAACGCTTCGGTACGACCGAGGTGCTGAAGGGCATTGACCTTGAGATCGCGGACGGCGAGTTCCTCGTCTTCGTCGGCCCCTCCGGCTGCGGCAAGTCCACCCTGCTGCGGACCATCGCCGGCCTGGAAGAGGTGGACGACGGCGAGATCGCCATCGCCGGGCGGCCGGTCAACGACCTGTCGCCCTCGGATCGCGGCATCGCCATGGTGTTCCAGTCCTACGCCCTGTACCCGCACATGAACGTCTATGAAAACATGGCGTTCGGACTGAGACTTGCCAAGCTAGACAAGGCGGAGATCGACCGGCGCGTGCGCAGCGCGGCCGAGACCCTGAACATCACCGACTATCTGGAGCGCAAGCCCAAGGCCCTGTCCGGGGGTCAGCGGCAGCGGGTCGCCATCGGCCGCGCCATCGTGCGCGAGCCGCAGGTCTTCCTGTTCGACGAGCCCCTGTCCAATCTCGACGCCGCCCTGCGGGTGCGGATGCGCTACGAGTTCGCCAGCCTGCACGAACGGCTGAAGACGACCATGGTCTATGTCACCCACGACCAGGTCGAGGCCATGACCCTGGCCGACCGCATCGTGGTGCTGAACGCCGGGCGGATCGAACAGGTCGGCGAGCCGATGGCGCTGTACGAACGCCCCCGCAATCTGTTCGTCGCGGAGTTCATCGGCAGTCCAAAGATGAACCTGCTGCCGGCGGAGATCGTCTCGGCCTCGGCCAGCGGCTCGACGGTGCGCACGGCGGCGGGCGAAAGCGTCAGGGTCGATGTCGATGCGTCCGGCGCCGCGCCCGGAGACGCGGTGACCTTGGGCGTGCGGCCGGAGCACCTGGGGCTGTCCAGCAAGGGCGACGCGGTCGCGGCCACGGTGACCTTCGTCGAGACGCTGGGGCACGCCACCTACGCCTATCTTGAGGCAGGCGAGACGCCGTTGACGGTGCTGCTGCCCGGCGACGTGCGGCCTGCGGTCGGCGAGGCGCTGACGCTGCGGGTGTCGGCCGGGCAGGCGCATCTGTTCGACGAGGCCGGCGAGGCCTTCGCCCGGCTGTAGGCGTCAGGATTCCGTGCGGGCCAGCCTGCAGCCTCCGGCGATTCCGGTCGCCCGGGCGCAGGGCCAGGCCTGGTCCAACCGGCCCTCGGGCGTCAGCTTCAGGATCAGCCCGGGCTCCGCGCCGCAGCTCAGTTCGTAAAATCGGGCCCCGTCAGCCACGCCGACCACACGGGCCCTATCGGCGGCGCAGGCCGGACCATCCGCCGGCAGCCACGAGGCCACGGTGGCCGCCTGCTCTGCCGGCGTGGTGAATTGGCAGGCCTCGCCCATGGCCGCGAGATCGAGGCAGGAAAAGGACTCCGTGACCTCGGTCCGGTTGATCGGAGTCTGCAGCCACAGGCCGTCGCGGCCCTCGCAGCCGACCTCGTAGCGATCCTGATCCTCGCCGACCCGACCGATCCAGGCGGCCTGATCGACCACGCAGGCGGGATCGATACGGGTCGCCAGCGGGCGCAGGGCCGCCGCCGCGTCCTTGTTGCCATCCAGCAAACACAGGGAGGTCACCGGCCGCGAGGCGTCCGCGGCGCGCTGCGCCGCCTCGGTGGCCGCGAGATGCAGGCAGTTCAGGATGGCGGGAGCGTCGGTGGCGACCACCAGATAACCCGGGCCCTCGCGGCAGGCGATTTCATAGATCTGTTTACGCTGCCGGGTCTCTCCCGGATTGTGCGCGGCGACGATCTCGCACGGCGTGCCCGCTTCGGCGAGGATTTCGGCGGTGCGTTCGCGCACCAGCCGTTCGGGCACGGGGCGGCGGCTGCCCTGCGGCCAGTTCCGAAGCTCCGCGGCGCTCAGATAGGGCCCGATCGGGCCGAGATGATCGCCTTCATGGTGACTGTCGGAAAGTTCGTTCCCGCCCTGGGCGTTTCCGCCGGGCGGCTCGTCCTGGGCCAAAGCGGCCCCGCAGAACCCGAGCGCGACGACCAGCGCAATCGCGAGCCTGCCCAACGATCGAACGCCAGCCATGTCGGCCTCCTCGCAGAACGGCGTCATTTTGACGCCGATCGGCGCACTCCGTCAACGCGTCGGCGCCCCCGCGTTGTTGCATCGCACAACGACAGGGCTCTAGATGGGGCATGACCGCCCCCGCCTTGCTGACCGTCGACCTGCAGGCCCTCGCCGCCAATTACCGCACGCTCGAAGCGGCGGGCGGCGTGCCCGTGCATCCGGTGGTCAAGGCCGACGCCTATGGCCTGGGCGCCGACGCCTGCGCCGGGCGCCTGATGCAGGAAGGGGCGAGGACCTTCTTCGTCGCGCGCACCCGCGAGGGCGAGCGCCTGCGGGCCGCGCTGGGGCCGACGCCCGCGATCTATGTGCTCGACGGCTGCCTGACGGGGCGGGCATCCCGGCTGCGCGAGGCCGATCTGCGTCCGGTGCTGAACACCGAAGCGCAAGTGACGGAGTGGCGAGCGGCGGGCGGCGGCCGTTGCGGACTGCAGATCGACACCGGCATGAACCGGCTGGGCTTCCGCCCCGAAGCGGCGCCCGAGCCGTTCGAGGGGCTGGACATGGTGCTCAGCCACCTCGCCTGCGCCGACGACCCCGCCGAGCCGATGAATGCGCGCCAGCGGGACGCCTTCGCCGTGGCGGCGGCGCGCTACCCGGGGACAGTGCGGTCGTTCGCCAACTCGGGCGGAATCTTCCTCGGCGAGGACTATGGCTTCGACGCGTCGCGGCCGGGGATTTGCCTGTACGGCGGCGGGCCGGAAGGACGACCGGACGAGCGCATCCGACCGGTGGCGACCCTGACCGCCGAGGTGCTGCAGGTGCGCGATGTCCCGGCCGGCGAGAGCGTGGGCTATTCGCGCGGCTTCATCGCGGAGTCGCCGCGCCGGATCGCCACCGTCGCCGCGGGCTACGCCGACGGGGTCCTGCGCAGCTACAGTCCGCGCGGGGAGGTCTTCGTCGGCGGCGCCCTGAGGCCGATCCTCGGCCGGATCTCGATGGATGTCTGCGCCGTCGACGTGACCGGCCTCGAGGTCGCCGTCGGCGACCGGGTGGAGATGTTCGGCGGGCAGCGGATGCTCGACGATGCGGCCGCGGCGGCGGGCACGGTGGCCTGGGAGTTGCTGACCTCGGTCAGCGCGCGCGTGCCCCGAACCTGGGTCGGCTGAATCGCCTGCGTCATTATCGGTCGTAGGGCAGCCGGAGCCCCCTGCCCCGCCGCCCGCGACTCCTGTAAGCCAACCGCATGGCGAGAGACGGCGCGATCTATGTTTGTCAGTCCTGCGGGGCGGTCCACGGCAAGTGGTCCGGCCAGTGCGGCGCGTGCGGGCAGTGGAATTCGATCGTCGAGGAAAGCCGCTCGGCCCCGCCGGGGGCGATGAAGCCGGCGGCGAGCAGCCGCACCCGCGGGGTCCAGTTCGAGACCCTGCAGTCCGACACGCCCGAGCCGCCGCGCATCGTCACCGGGGTGACCGAGTTCGACCGGGTCTGCGGCGGCGGGGTGGTGCCGGGCTCGGCTATCCTGCTGAGCGGCGATCCGGGGGTGGGAAAGTCGACCCTGTTGCTGGACGTGGCCGGGCGGGCGGCGCTGTCGGGGCGGCGGGTGGCCTATATCTCGGGAGAGGAGGCGGTCGAGCAGATCCGGGCGCGGGCGAAGCGGATGGGGCTGGAGAAGGCTCCGGTTGAGCTGGCCTCGGCCACGGCGCTCAGGGAGATCCTCGGCACGCTGAAGCGCGAGAAATTCGACATCGTCATTGTCGATTCGATCCAGACGCTGTGGAGCGACGCCCATGAAGCGGGGCCCGGCTCGGTGACCCAGGTGCGGGCCTGCGCCGGGGAGATGGTGCGGCTGGCCAAGTCGCAGGGCGTGGCCGTGGTGCTGGTGGGGCACGTCACCAAGGACGGCCAGGTGGCGGGCCCACGGGTGGTCGAGCACATGGTCGACGCGGTGCTGAGCTTCGAGGGCGAGCGCGGCTATCCGTTCCGCATCCTGAGGGCCGGCAAGAACCGCTTCGGGGCCACCGACGAGATCGGCGTGTTCGAAATGGGCGACGCGGGACTGCGCGAGGTGGCCAATCCGTCGGCGCTGTTCCTCGGCGAGGGCAAGGACCGGGCTCCGGGGGCGGCGGTGTTCGCCGGCATCGAGGGCTCGCGGCCGGTGCTGGTCGAGGTCCAGGCGCTGGTGTCGAAATCGGCCTATGGCACGCCGCGTCGCGCGGTGGTCGGCTGGGACACCGGGCGACTGGCCATGGTGCTGGCGGTGCTGGAGGCGCGCTGCGGCTTCGGCTTCGGCGATCAGGACGTCTATCTGAACGTGGCCGGGGGGCTGCGCATCAACGAGCCGGCGGCCGATCTGGCGGCGGCGGCGGCGCTGGTCAGTTCGGCGACAGACATGCCACTGCCCCAAGGCTGCGTGGTGTTCGGCGAGATCAGCCTGTCGGGCGAGATCCGGGCCGTGGGGCGGGCCGAGGCGCGGTTGAGGGAGGCGCAGAAGCTGGGCTTCGACCAGGCCCTGTCGCCGCCGCTGACGGTCAAGGACAAGGGGGTCAAGGTCACGGCAGTGAACCGGCTCACCGAAGCGGTCGAACGAATCTCGCAAAACCGCTACTGATGACGGATCGTCCCCAGCGCGAGCGCCCATGACCGGCTTCGACGTCATCGCCATACTGGTCATCCTGGCCTCGGCCGCCGCCGGCTGGGTGCGGGGCGGCACGCGCGAAATCATCACCCTGCTGAGCTTCATCCTGGCGGCCTTCATCGCCCTGGTGGCCCTGCCCGTCACCGCCCCGCTGGGGCGCGCCCTGGTCGATCCGGACTGGGCCGGGACCATCCTGGCGGCGGTGACGTCGTTCCTGCTGATCTATTTCGGCGTCCGCATCTTCGGCTCGATGCTGTCGAAGCGGGCGCAGGCGCATCCGCAACTGGGCGGCGTCGACCGCATCATCGGCATTTTCGTCGGGGCCGGGCGGGCGCTGGTGCTGCTGGGCGCCATCCATCTGGTCATCGTCGCCGCCCTGCCGGGCGAGAAGACGCCGCGCTGGCTCAGCGAGGCGGCCCTGAGGCCGGTGACGGCGGGCGCCGCGCGGCTGATCCAGATCGTGCTTCAGGGCGTCGGCGCCCCGGCCGATGCCCGGAAGCAC
>NZ_JAVHLH010000043.1 GCF_031082345.1 Brevundimonas sp.
CCTCCATTCCGGCCGGCATGCCGGCCATCCGGGTGGTCACCCGCCACAGGCCGGGCGTGGGGCCGGCGGGCAGATCGCTCCCGGCCGCGGCCTCCGCCGTCTTCCCGGCCGACGTGTCCGCCGGCGCCGCTTCGTCGCCCTGGCCGCAGGCCGCGAGCGACAGGGCGGCGAACCCCGATACGAGCGTGATGATGCGCATGTCGATCCTCCAGACCAAGCCTGACGTCTAGCACATTCGGGGGCGGCGCGAACGTCGTGAACCGCCGCCCGGGAACCGGCGCGGACCCGCGGCGGTTGGTCGGGAGGTCAGATGGAGACGCCGCCATGCCCGCCAAATCCGCCGCCCAGCAGAAGGCCGCCGGGGCCGCCCTGTCCGCCAAGCGCGGCGACACGCCCAAATCGGAACTGAAGGACGCGTCGAAATCGATGGTCGAGTCGATGAGCGAGAAAGAGCTGGAGAAGATGGCCCACACCAGCCGCAAGGACAAACCCGAGCACACGTCCGGCGACTGACGGCGGGCCGCCTCGCATGGATGTTTGTTAAGTGGCGCGCCGTGCCGGACCCGCCTAGATCGTATAACCCCGTCGCGCGAGTCCCGCAGCCGCCCATGCCCGACTACGACTATCAGAGCGACACACGGCCCTTCTCGCAGGTGCTGGAGGATATCGGGACCAAGACGGATCCGAAATTGTACCTGGGCGAGCTGGTCGACGCCTTCGGCGAGCGCGGCTTCGGCGCCCTGATGCTGTTCTTCGGGCTGATGAACATCGCCATCGGCATCATTCCGGGAACGACGACCATCCTCGGCGCCCCGCTGCTGCTGATGGGGCTGCAGTTGGCCACCCGCGCGGACCAGTTGTGGCTGCCGAAATGGGCGCTGCGGCGCTGGATCGAACGCGCGGCCTACCGCTCGGGGGTGGAGAAGGTCCTGCCGCGCGTGCGCATGGTCGAACGGCTGTCGCGGCCGCGCCTGCACATGATGACGAGCGAGATCTCCGAAATCCTCATCGGGGTCGCCACCGTCGCGCTGGCCGGCATCCTGGTTCTGCCGATCTGGGGCGGAAACCTGGTCCCGGCCCTGATCATCTCGACCTTCGGCTTCGGCCTGATGCAGCGGGACGGGCTGGTGGTGCTGGTGGGCTGGCTGGGCGTGGCCGGCGTCGCCGTCTTCATCTGGGTGGCCTGGGAGCTGGTCAGCCGGGCCTTGCTGGCGGTCTATCAGATGACCGGTCTGGGCTGAAAACGCACGAGGCGCCGGAGGGCGAACCCTCCGACGCCTGCGAGAACCGGAAACAGTCAGTTGCGGAACAGCGACAGGACCAGCTGCGGAGTCTGGTTGGCGATGCCCAGCGCCTGAACCCCGAGCTGCTGCTTTGTCTGCAGGGCCTGGAGCTTGGCGCTTTCCTTCGCCAGATCGGCATCGACCAGGTTGCCCACTCCCGATTCCAGCGCGTCCGACAGCTTGCCGACGAACGTGATGTGGGTCGAGAGCGCCTTCGACTTCGTGCCCAGACGCGCAAGCGCGCCCGAAACGGCGTCGATGGAGTTGCTGACGGCCGTAAGCGAGGCCGCCGCGTCGGTCAGAGTGTCGATCGACTGCGTAGTGGCGACGGATACCGTCGCGCTGCCCAGGGCCATGACTTCCGCGCCAACCGTCAGCGTGGACGTGCCCTGCGCATTGGCCAGTGCCTGGAAGCCGGTGGCGCCGGTCTCCAACAGGTTGACCCCGTTGAATTCAGCGTTGGCGGTGACCGAGGCGATCTGGTCGCGCAGAGCCGTGAAGTCCTCGTTGAGGGCCGCTCGGGCCGAGGTCGAGAGCGACGCGTCGGTCGCCGCCAGTGCCTTCTCCTTCATCTGCAGCAAGAGGTCGGAGACCGTCTCGCCCGCCGCAAGCGCCACATCGACCGCGGCGACGCCGCGATCGAGAGACTGTTTCACCGCGCTCAACGCCCCGATTTCGGCTCGTTGGCCCTGGGCGATCGCCCAGATGGCCCCGTTGTCCTTGGCGGTCGACACAGACTTGCCGGTGTTGATCCGGTTCTGCGTCGTCGACAGTTGGGCGTTGGTCGCGTTCAGGTTCTGGAGCGCGATCATCGCGCCCACGTTGGTGTTGACCGACATAACCATCGGTTGTCCTTCCATTCTGGTCGGTTGGGAGACGGCCTTCTGGCCGTAGAACCGGTTCTGGTTCGCGCCCGGCTACGCAAGGACCGGGCCGACACCGACGGCCAAACAGGCGTCTGTTTTTCCGGCGCATTTCTCCAGCAGTCGGCCCGGCGCCCGGCAGATTTATCCGCCGGGAAGGGGCCGCCCGGCCGATCCTTTCCGGGTCCGCCGCGTTCCCGCCGGCACATGATCGTTGTTTACCCGGGGCGGCTTCGCTACCCCTGTCCCGTCAGCAGTGGAGCCGTCCATGACTCGCCAGAGCGACCGGTTCGAGGGCACCTCGGACTATATCGCCACCGACGATCTGAAGATCGCCGTCAACGCCGCCGTGGCGCTGGAGCGACCCTTGCTGATCAAGGGCGAGCCCGGCACCGGCAAGACCGTGCTGGCCTATGAGATCGCCCGCGCCCTGAAGGCGCCGCTGATCACCTGGCACGTCAAATCGACCACCAAGGCGCACAACGGCCTCTATGAATACGACGCCGTCTCGCGCCTGCGCGACAGCCAGCTGGGCGAGGAACGGGTCCACGACGTCCGCAACTATCTGAAGCCGGGCAAGCTGTGGGAGGCCTTCACCGCCCCCGTCCGGCCCGTGCTGCTGATCGACGAGATCGACAAGGCCGACATCGAGTTCCCGAACGATCTGCTGCAGGAACTCGACCGGATGGAGTTCTTCGTCCAGGAGACGGGCGAGACCATCCGCGCCGCCGTCCGGCCGATCGTGGTCATCACCTCGAACAACGAGAAGGAGCTGCCCGACGCCTTCCTGCGCCGCTGCTTCTTCCACTACATCCGCTTCCCCGACGACGAGACGATGAAGGCCATTGTCGAGGTCCACTTCCCCGGCATCAAGCCGAGGCTGGTCTCCGAGGCCCTCAAGACCTTCTACGAAATCCGCGACACGCCGGGGCTGAAGAAGAAGCCGTCGACGTCGGAACTGCTCGACTGGCTGAAGCTGCTGCTGGTCGATGACGTCGATCCGGCGACCCTGCGCGAGAAGACCCCGGGCAAGCTGATCCCGCCGCTGCATGGCGCCCTGCTGAAGAACGAGCAGGACGTCCATCTGTTCGAGCGGCTGGCCTTCCTGAACCGCCGCGAAGGCGCCCGCCCGGGCGCCTGAACACAGGATCGAACGGCTTTCGTCATTCCGATTACCGCGATTTCACTGGATTCCCGAGGGCTGTAGCGCAGGATGAAGGCGACAAGGACCGACACCATCATGCCCATGCGTCCCCTTCTGATTCCCGCTCTGTGCACCCTGGCCCTCGTCGCGGCCTGCGACGGCGACGCCGTGCGCATCTCGTCGACGCACACGGAGAACAGCGACGCGAAGGGCGCGCTGAAGGTCGTTCGGACGCTGCAGTGCCCGCAGACCATGGGCTCTCTGACTCGCAAGGGAACGGCCAGCGCCGAAGGCACGGTCTGCACCTACGCCGGCCCGCGCGGCGCCGAAGTCAGCCTGCATCTGGTCAAACTGAACGGCGCCACGCCGGCCGAGGCGCTGAAAGCGTTCGAGGACCGGCTGTCGGCGGTCATGCCGCAGGCGGTGGCGCAGCTGAGATCCGCAGCCGACACAGAGGCCGATCGCGAAGCCGCGGCGGTCGACGCCGCGGCGCCGGCGGGCGATCGAGCCTCGGTGCAGGCCCCCGGGGTCGACATCCAGGCCGCGGGCGACGACGCCACGGTCCGCCTGCCGGGGTTGCGCATCGAATCGAAGGGTGACGAGGCCAGCGTGCGCATCGGCGGCTTCCACATCGACGCGAGCGACGGCGAGAGCCGGGTCAACATCGAAGGGTCCGAGGGCGGCGACAACGTCAGCGTCCAGGCCAACCAGGACGCCGCCGAAATCCGCACCAGCGCCGGCGGCGGCGCGACCCGCGCCAACTGGATCCTGACCGACAACCGGCCGTCCGACGCCGGCTGGCGGCTGGTCGGCTACGAAGCCCGGGGCCCTGCGGGCGGGCCGATCGTGGTCGCGACGGTGCGCGCCCGCGACCGCGAGCGCGGCCGCGTGTTCGAGGACGCCAAGGATCTGGTGGCCCTCAACGTCGGCGAATAACCGCCGTCAGGGTTGATCGCGGCGGCGGGATGCGTCACCTGACCTGCCACCTGCAGGATACCGCCTTGGCCGCCACACCCCGATCGACGTCGAAGAATGCTCCCCGCGCCTGGCAAAGGATGCTGTCCGGGCGACGGCTCGATCTGCTCGATCCGTCGCCGTTCGACATCGAGATCGAGGACATCGCCCACGGCCTGGCCCGCGTCGCCCGCTGGAACGGCCAGACCCTCGGCGGCCACGCCTTCTCGGTCGCCCAGCACTCCTGCGTGGTCGAGGAGATCGCCGCCCACATCCGGCCGGGGCTGGAGCCGAAATGGCGCCTCGCGGCCCTGCTCCACGACGCCTCGGAATACGTGATCGGCGACATGATCTCGCCGTTCAAGGCGGCGCTCGGGGTCAGCTACAAGGATTTCGAGGCCCGGCTGGAGCACGCCATCCACATCCGCTTCGGCCTGCCCCCCAAAACGCCCGTCCAGATCAAGAAGCTGATCAAGGAGGCCGACAAGGCCTGCGCCTTCTTCGAGGCCACCCAGCTGGCCGGCTTCACCCGCGCCGAGGCGCTGGGCTTCTTCGGCAAGCCGCCGGCGGGCTACGACCTGGTCATCGAGCCCCTGCCCGCCCCCGTCGCCCAGCAGCGCTATCTGGAACGCTACCGGGTCCTGGCCGAAGCGGTCGGCCTCGTCCCCGCCCCCGACGCCTGGCATACGGAGTAGGGCATGGCGGGGCCGGCGGAACAGGGCGTGCGCATCGGCCTCTCGGCGGTGGTCATCGCGCTCCGCGACGGCAAGGCCTGCGTCCTGACCACGCCCGGCGACGACGGCGCCCTGGCCCTGCCGTTCGGCCCGTTCGACCCGGCCAGGGACCGGACGTTCGAACTGGCCCTGCGCGCCTTCGTGACCGCGCAGACCGGCTTTCGCCTCGGCTTCGTCGAACAGCTCTACACCTTCGGGGACCTGGGCCGGGCCAGCCCGCGCGCCACGCCCGGTCCGGAGCGGCGCCGGGAGGTCTCGGTCGGCTATCTGGCGCTGACCGCCGACGCCGCCGACGTGCCCCTGGCCGGGGCGCTGTGGACGCCGGTGCTGGACATCTTCCCGTGGGAGGATCGCCGCGACGGCGCCGCCGCCTGCCTGCCGCCGCTGCTTGAGGGCCTCACCGCCTGGGCCGCGGGCGATCCCCGGCGTCAGGCGCGCGTGGATGCGCTGTTCGCCCCGGCTCCGCCGCACCGGTGGAACGAGGGCCGGGTGCTGGAGCGCTATGAACTGCTCTACGAGGCCGGACTGGTCGCCGAGGCGGCGCGCGATCGCGACCGCCCGACCCCGGCCCAGGCGCCGGGCCGGGCCATGGCCTCGGACCACCGCCGCATCCTCGCCACCGGGCTGGGCCGGCTGCGCAGCAAGCTGAAATACCGGCCGGTGCTGTTCGACCTGATGCCGCCGACCTTCACCCTGTCCGAACTGCAGGCCGCCGCCGAGGCGGTCGCGGGCCTGTCGCTGCACAAGCAGAATTTCCGCCGGGGGGTCGAGCGCACCGGCCTGGTGGCGCCGACCGGCCGCCTGTCCGCCGCCACCGGCGGCCGTCCGGCCGAGTTGTTCCGCACGGCCGACGGCGACGTCTCCGGCGCCGACACCCTCGGCCTGCCCCTGCCCGCCCAGCGTTGAGAAAAGCGTCCCGGGCGGCGGCGTGGCGATGAAGCGGCCGGCAGGGTCCGGAAGGGCTTGCAGCCGGGGCCGCGCCCCATTAGAGAGGCCGCTCGCTCGACCAAGCGTCCTACGGCCCCGCGGAGAGGTGGCAGAGTGGTCGAATGTACCGCACTCGAAATGCGGCGTGCCTTTACGGGTACCGTGGGTTCGAATCCCACCCTCTCCGCCACCGCTTTTATCTTTTTAATTCAATAGCATTTCAGCGACGGCCCAGCGCTTGGGCCGAGGCTGGGCGGCTGACGGCGGCGCTTCACCGACCGTCGGAACAACCCGGCCAGTGTGTCGCCGCCGGTCTCGCGACCGGGCGTCAGCCGGCGGCGGCGCCGGCCCGGTTGCGGACCAGGTCGTCGACCACCGCCGGATCGGCCAGGGTGGAGGTGTCGCCCAGCGAACCGACCTCGTTCTCGGCGATCTTCCTCAGGATGCGGCGCATGATCTTGCCCGAGCGGGTCTTGGGCAGGCCGGGGGCCCACTGGATCACGTCAGGCGCGGCGATCGGCCCGATCTCGCGGCGCACCTGGGCGATCAGTTCCCGGCGCAGCTCTTCGCTCGGTTCGACCCCGGCGGTCAGCGTCACATAGGCGTAGATGCCCTGACCCTTGATGTCGTGCGGGAAGCCGACCACGGCGGCCTCGGCCACCGCCTCGTGCAGCACCAGGGCGCTCTCGACCTCGGCCGTGCCCATGCGGTGGCCCGAGACGTTGATGACGTCGTCGACCCGTCCGGTGATCCAGTAGTAGCCGTCGGCGTCGCGGCGACAGCCGTCGCCGGTGAAATACCGGCCCGGATAGGTCGCGAAATAGGTGTCGAAAAAGCGCTGGTGATCGCCCCAGACGGTGCGCATCTGCCCCGGCCAGCTGTCGGTGATGCACAGATTGCCCGAGGTCTCGCCTTCCAGCACCGCCCCGTCGGCGTCGACCAGCTGCAGCTCCACACCCGGCAGCGGCTTCGTCGCCGAGCCGGGCTTCAGGTCGGTCGCCCCCGGCAGGGGCGAGACCAGGACGCCGCCCGTCTCGGTCTGCCACCAGGTGTCGACAATCGGGCAGCGGCCGTCGCCCACCACCTCGTGATACCAACGCCAGGCCTCGGGATTGATCGGCTCTCCGACCGTGCCGAGCAGGCGCAGGCTCTTGCGGCTGGTCGCCTTCACCGGCCCGTCGCCCTCGCGCATCAGCGCCCTGAGCGCCGTCGGGGCGGTGTAGAAGATCTCGACCTGGTGCTTGTCGACCACCTGCCAGAAGCGGCTGAAGTCCGGATAGTTGGGCACGCCCTCGAACATCAACGTCGTCGCCCCATTGGCCAGCGGGCCATAGACGCAATAGCTGTGGCCGGTGACCCAGCCGACGTCGGCGGTGCACCAGTAGATGTCCCCGGGGTGATAGTCGAAGACATATTCATGGGTCATCGAGGCATAGACCAGGTAGCCGCCGGTGGTGTGCAGCACCCCCTTCGGCTTCCCGGTCGATCCCGAGGTGTAGAGGATGAACAGCGGATCCTCGGCGTTCATCGGCTCGCACGGGCAATCGTCGCTGACGCCGCGCTTGGCCTCGCCATAGCGCACGTCGCGGCCCTCGACGATCGGGATGTCGGCGTTGGTGTGGGACACGACCAGCACCTTTTCGACGATGGCCCCGGCCTCCTTCTGCAGGGCGGCGTCGACATTGGCCTTGAGCGGCACCCGCTTGCCGCCGCGCAGGCCCTCATCGGCGGTGATCACCACCTTCGAGCCGCAGTCCTCGATCCGGCCGCTGAGGCTGTCGGGCGAGAATCCGCCGAACACCACCGAATGCACCGCCCCGATGCGGGCGCAGGCCAGCATGGCCACCGCCGCCGCCGGGATCATCGGCAGATACAGGGTGACGCGGTCGCCCTTCACGACGCCGAGGCCCTTGAGCACATTGGCCATCCGGCAGACTTCGCGGTGCAGCTCGCGATAGCTCAGCTGGCCGGACTGGGCCGGGTCGTCGCCTTCCCAGAGAATCGCCGTTTCGTCGCCGCGCGTCTCCAGATGCCGGTCGAGGCAGTTCCAGGCGACGTTGAGCGCCCCGTCCTCGAACCAGCGGATGCGGAAGTCGGCCCTGTCGAACGACACGTCCTTGATCTTCGACGGCGGCGTGAACCAGTCCAGCCGCCGCGCCTGTTCGCCCCAGAAGGCGTCCGGCGTCTCGCGCGCCGCTGTCCGCGCCGCCTCGTAGCCGGCGGCGTTTATGCGGGCCCGCTGGGCCCATTCGGAAGGGACGGGATAGACGTCGGTGTGATCGGTCATGGCGGCGGATGCTGCCCCCGCGGCTGGTCGGGGTCAACGCGCCGGAGGGCCTTCAGGCGCCGGCCTTGGCGGCGGGACGGGCGCGGCAGGCTTCGAGCCAGCGGCCGAGATTGCCGAACTCCTCCGGCGGCCGGTAGCGGACCAGCCGCGCGAAATCGAGACCGACCACGGCGACGATGTCGGCGATGGTGAACCGGTCCAGGGCCATGAACTCGCGGTCGGCCAGATGCCGGTCCAGCGTCTTCATGAAACGCTCGGCCGCGGCCCGGTTGTACTCCGCCACCTGCGGCAGCTGGGTCGCCTCCAGCGCCGCCAGGGCCGGATGCGAGTGGCGCACGCTCAGCATGATCGGATTGGCCAGGTAGAACTCGGCCCGGCGGGTCCACATCTCGACCACCGCCTGCTCGCGGGCGTCGTGCCCGAACAGGTTCGGCTCGGGATACAGGGACTCCAGATAGCGGCCGATGGCGATCGATTCCGAGATCGTCGTGCCGTCGTCCAGCGTCAGCGACGGCAGGTGCGGCACCCCGACCCGCGCGCGGTATTCCGCGGTTTTGTGCTCGCCGGCGAGGATGTCGACCTCGATCACCTCGACGTCCTCGATGCCCTTTTCCGCCATCACCCAGCGCACCCGGCGGGGATTGGGCGCGCGGTGGGAGGTGTAGAGCTTCATGCCGGGTCTCCGTTGCTTATCGCAACGCTACAGGCCGAAGACGCGCCCCGGCAAGGCCCCGACCACGCTGGCGGCCATCAGGGTGGCGAGGAAGCCGGCGAACAGCGCCTTCCACACCATGCCCAGCACCTCCTCGCGCCGCTCCGGCATCAGCACGCTGAGACCCGTCACCGTGATCCCCACCGAGCCGATGTTGGCGAAGCCGCACAGGGCGTAGGTCATCAGCATCCGGGTCCGCTCGCTCATCTCGGCGACCGGGACCTTGCCCAGTTCGATGAAGGCGACGAACTCGGTCAGGGTCAGCTTGACCCCCAGCAGCCAGCCGGCCTTGCCCGCCTCGGACCACTCCACCCCGGTCAGCCAGGCGACCGGCATGAACAGCCAGCCCAGCACCCGCTCGACGGTGACCGGGCCGTCGAACAGCCAGAACCCGCCCAGCATGACGTTGACCAGGGCCACCAGGGCCACGAACACGATCAGCACGGCCGAGATGTTCAGCACCACCATCAGCCCGTCCGAGGTGCCCTTGACGATGGCGTCGATGGCGCTGTCGTACTTCAGGGCGGAATCGTACTCGGCGTGCGCCCCGCCCTGCCCCGGCGTCTCGGGGATCATGATCCGCGCCAGCAGTATGCCCGCCGGCGCCGAGACGATCGAGGCGACCAGCACGTGACCGGCCGCATTGGGCAGCGTCGGGCCGAGGATGGCGGCGTAGGCCACCATGGTCGACCCGGCCACCGTCGCCAGCCCGACCACCATCATCAGGAACAGCTCGGACCGGGTCAGCTTGTCCAGATAGGCCCGGATCACGATGGGGCTCTCGATCATGCCGAGGAAGATGTTGGCCGCCACCGCCAGGGCCGAGGCCCCGCCCAGCCCCATGGTCCGCTGAAACAGGATGCCGAAGCCGTGGGTGATCCACTTCAGCACTTTCCAGTGCCACAGCAGGGCCGACAGGGCCGAGATCACCAGGATCAGCGGCAGCACCTGGAAGGCGAAGGTGAACAGGGCGGGCTGATTGGTCACCGCATAGGGCTGGTCGCCCCCGGCCAGATAGCCGAACACGAACTGGGTCCCGCGCTGCGTCGCCGTGTTCAGCCCGTCGACCGCGCCGGTGATCGCCGCCAGCACGGTCTGCGAGCCCGGGATCGCGAACAGGGCCAGCACCAGCGCCGCCTGCACCGCGATGGCGCCGAGCGCCAGCTTCCACGGAAAGGCCCGCCGATTCTCGGACAGCCCCCAGCAGGCGGCGACGATGACCGCCAGCCCCAGCAGGCTCTGCAGGTTCAGAACGCTGAACATGGACGCATTTCCCCGTCCGGCTCCCCGCCGGCCCCTGCCCCGTTGAACGCCACGCGCCCGGGATTGGCAAGCCGCGCTTTGGCTCGTTTCCGGCCCTGAATCGGTCGTGATCGGCGCGCGTCATCACGAAACCGTGATCAGCACGGCACAGGGAGAGACGAGATGCGCAAGGGTCTGATGCTCGCCGCCGCGAGCCTGTTGGTGTTGAGCGCCTGCCAGGAGGCGGAGCGAACCGCCGAAGCCGGCTACGGGGAAGAAGGAGCCTCCGCCCCCGCCGCCGACTCCGCCGCCGCTTTGTCCCGAACGCGGCCCGACGCTCCCGTCGCCGCCGCGCCGCCGGCGCCGATCGCGAAGATCGCCTACGCCTTCAGCTACGTCATGTCCGTGCCGCGCGATCGCGGGGCCGAGCTGATGAGCCGCCATGAGCTGGCCTGCGCCTCGGCCGGGGCCGGCTATTGTCAGGTCGTCTCGGCCCAGGCCGACTGGACGGCGCGGGAGCCCGGCGGCCGGCTGGAGCTGCGCGGTCAGCCCGAGTGGATCAACCGCTTCCGCAGCCAGTTGGCGCTCGACGCGCAGAACGCCGGCGGCCGGCTCGACAGCGCCGTCACCGAGGGCGAGGACGTTACCGGCGGCATCGACGCGGCCCAGACCGGCGCGAAGACCACCGCCTCCCTGGCCGACCGCATCCGCGATCTGCAGGCCCGTCGCGGCGGAACCCTCGAACAGCGGCTGGAGGTCGAACGCCAGCTCACCGACCTGCAGCGCCAGTACGACGCCCAGCAGCTTCAGCTCCGCGCCCTGAACGACCGCGTCCAGAGCGCCCGGCTGACGCTCGACTACCGCCAGGGCGGCGTCATGGCCGCCGACAGCCCGACCCGGCCGGTGGCGCGGGCGCTGTCCGACGCCTTCGGCCTGTCCATGGGCATGCTGGCCGTCCTGATCACCGCCGGCTCGGTCCTGCTCCCGGTGGCCGTGATCGGCGGCGCGGTCTGGTGGGCGGTCGTGCGGCGGAGGAAGCCGGCGCGGGCTCAGGCCTGACGCCGCACCAGCCGTCCGTAGTCTTCCATCAGGCCGAGGCTCAGGGCGCCGGGGGTGAAGCGGTATTCGCCGATCTCGCTCACCGGCGTCACCTCGGCGGCGGTGCCGGTGACGAAGCATTCGCTGAAGGTCGCCAGCTCCTCGGGCCTGATGTGGCGCACGACCACCTCGATGCCCTTGGCCGCCGCCATCTCGATGATGGTCTGGCGCGTGATGCCGTCCAGAATGGCGTCGATCGGCGGCGTGTGCAGCACCCCGTCCTGGACGAAGAAGACATTGGCCCCGGTCGCCTCGGCGACATAGCCGCGCCAGTCCAGCATCATGGCGTCGGCGTAACCGCGCTTCTCGGCCGCGGTCTTGGACATGGTGCAGATCATGTAGAGGCCGGCCGCCTTGGCCGCCGAGGGCGCCGTGGCGGGGTCGGGCCGGCGCCATTTGGCCCACTCCAGCCGGATGCCCTTCGCCTTGGTCTCGGCGTCGAAATAGCTGGGCCACTCCCAGGCGGCGATGGCCACGTGCGGCTTGCTATTTTTCGCGGTGACGCTGACCTGTTCGGCCCCGAGGAAGGCGACGGGCCGGACATAGCAGTCCGACAGGCCCATCTTCTCGCAGGTCGCCTTGCAGGCGGCGTCGATCTCGGCCACGCTGTAAGGAAGGTCGAAATCCAGCAGGTTCGCCGAGCGCTTCAGGCGTTCCGAATGAGGGGTCAGCTTGAAGATTTCGCCGCCATACATACGCTCACCCTCGAAGACCGACGAGCCGTAGTGAAGGGCATGGGTCAGAACGTGCGTTTTCGCGTCCCGCCAGGGCACGAAATCGCCGTCCATCCAGATCCAGCCGTCACGATCGTCGAAAGGAACGAAGGCCATTGAAGAACGTCTCCCGCGTCTGCACCCGGGTTAGAGCCGCCCGAACCGGCGAGGTCAACGCCTCCGGGGCGCGTCGGGGCGCCGGCGCATGAGCGACGCCCGTCCCAATGGCCGTTCGGGTCCGGTCGCCGGCCCGGGCGCCGGCCGCCACCTGCTGGTCGTCGACGACGACGACCGGATCCGCGAACTGCTGAAGGAATTTCTCGCGCGCGAGGGCTATCGCGTCACCGGCGCGGCCCACGCGGCCGCGGCCAAGCGGCTGATGGAGCTGATCGAGTTCGACCTCGTGGTTCTGGACGTGATGATGCCCGGCGAGAGCGGTTTCGACCTGACCACCTGGGTGCGCGGCAAGGCCGAGACCTCGAAGACGCCGGTGCTGCTGCTGACCGCGCGCGGCGACCCGGACGATCGCATCGAGGGCCTGTCGCGCGGCGCCGACGACTATATGTCCAAGCCGTTCGACCCGCGCGAACTGGCCCTGCGCGTCGACGCCATCCTGCGCCGCACCGGCGGCAAGCCGCTGACGCCGCGCGAGATCAAGCTCGGGCCGGCGGTGTTCGACATGGAGCGGCTGGAGCTGTCCAAGGACGGCAAGCCCCAGCGCCTGACCGAGGCCGAGGCCCAGCTGCTCAAGACCCTGGCCATCCACGCCCACGCCCCGGTCGAGCGCATGAGCCTGTCGCCCGACACCGCCGACATCACCGGCCGCGCCGTCGACGTGCAGGTCACCCGTCTGCGCCGCAAGCTGGAGGCCGATCCCAAGAACCCGCGCTACCTCCAGACCGTGCGCGGCGTCGGCTACATGCTGGCCCCGGACTGATGAGCCCCCCATGAGGCTGCTTCCCGCCGGCGTCTGGGCCCGGGTGCTGAAGCGGCGCCTGCCGACCTCGCTGTGGGGCCGGTCGCTGCTCATCATCGTCCTGCCGGTGCTGGTCATGCAGGTGGCGGTGACCTGGGCCTTCTTCGACATGCACTGGCAGACGGTGACCGCCCGCCTGTCCGAGGGGCTGGCCGGCGACATCGCCTGGGCGTCCGAAAGCTACGCCGACGATCCGACCCCGGCGAACCTGGCGATCATCGCCGACCGGGCCCAACGCTCGATGTCGCTGTCCGTCGACCTGCGCGTGGACGACGAACTGCCGGAAGAACAGGATCGCGGTCCCATCGGCGTGGTCGACCGCACCCTCGAGGCAGCCCTGACCGCGCGAATCGACCGGCCGGTCTGGTTCTCGACCACCCGCTATCCGGCCTATGTCGATATCCGGGTGCAGCATCCCGACGGCGTGCTGCGCGTGATCGCCCCGCGCGAGCGGGCCGTGGCCACCCAGGCGCACATCTTTGTGGTCTGGCTGTTCATCGCCACCGTCCTGCTGATGGGCGTGGCCATCCTGTTCATCCGCAACCAGGTCCGCGCCATCGAACGGCTGGCCGAGGCGGCCGAGGCCTTCGGGCGGGGCGAGTCGCGCGAGCGGTTCAAGCCTCACGGCGCCAAGGAGGTCCGCGCCGCGGCCCGGGCCTTCATGGACATGCGCGACCGCATCCAGCGTCACATCGAGCAACGGACCGCCCTGCTCGCCTCCGTCAGCCACGACCTGCGCACCCCGCTGACCCGCCTGCGGCTGGAACTGGCCCTCGCCCCGCCGTTCAAGCGCGCCTCGGCCATGCAGGGCGATCTCGACGAGATGGAGCACATGATCGACGAATACCTCGCCTTCGCCCGCGGCGAGGCCGGCGAGGCGGCGCAGACCATCGCGCTCGCCGATCTGCTGGCCGTCGCCGGGGAGGACGCCCGGCGGGCCGGCGCGGAAGTCGAAATCCAGGCACCGGAGGGGTTGACCGCCAGCCTGCGCCCTCTCGCCATCAAGCGCGCCCTCGCCAATCTGGCCGCCAACGCCGCCGCCCATGGCGAACACGTTCGTCTCTCCGCCCGCGCCCTGCCCTCGGGCGGGCTCGAGATTCTCGTCGAGGACGACGGCCCCGGCATCCCCGACGACATGCATGAAGAGGCCTTCCGCCCCTTCTCCCGCCTCGACGAGTCGCGCAATCAGAACAGCAAGGGCGTCGGCCTCGGCCTCGCCATCGCGCGGGACGTGGCGCGGAGCCACGGCGGCGACATCACCCTGGACCGCAGCGATCTGGGCGGCTTGCGCGCCGTCATCCGCCTGCCCGCCTGATCAGCCGCTGAAATCCTTCGCCCGCGCGACGGCGGCGTTGACGGCGGCCTCGGCCGCGCGCTCGACGTCGCCGCCCGCCTCCATGGCGTCGAGCCCGGCCCGGGTGGTGCCCCCCGGCGAGGCGATGCGGGCGACCAGGTCTTCAAGGCTGGCCCCGGTCTCCGCGCCCGCGCCCGCTGACCGCAGGGCGCCGCGCGCCAGCCGCT
>NZ_JAVHLH010000044.1 GCF_031082345.1 Brevundimonas sp.
GATGCGGCGCCGTTTCTGTTTGGCCCTATCGCCTCTCGCGCGGCGAGAGGCTACTTGAGGGCGGAAGATTTCGCCGGGACCGACCGTATGACCGTATTCTTGCACGAGGGCGACCTGCCCGACGGCCTCGACCTCGGCCCCGAGGTCGCGATCGATTCCGAGACCATGGGCCTGCGCTTCCGGCGCGATCCCCTGTGCGTGGTGCAGCTGTCGGCAGGCGACGGCGACGCCCATGTCGTGCGCATGAACCGCCCCGGCTACGACTGCCCGAACCTCAAGCGCCTGCTGACCGACCCGAAGGTGCTGAAGCTGTTCCACTTCGGCCGTTTCGACATCGGCATGTTCCAGCTCCACCTCGGGGTCGAGACCCGCCCGGTCTACTGCACCAAGATCGCCTCGAAGCTGGCCCGCACCTACACCGACCGCCACGGGCTCAAGGACGTGGTCCGCGAACTGGCCGGCGTCGACCTGTCCAAGGCCCAGCAGAGCTCGGACTGGGGCGCGCCAGAGCTGACCCCCGCCCAACTGGAGTACGCCGCCTCCGACGTCCTCTACCTGCATGCCGTCAAGGCCCGGCTGGACGAGATGCTGGCGCGCGAGGGCCGCGCCGAACTGGCCCGCCAATGCTTCGACTTCCTGCCGTCCCGCTCCGCCCTGGACCTCGCCGGCTGGGACGAGATGGACATTTTCGCGCACACCTGATGACCGAACCCGCCGACACGCGCGACCAGGCGGACGAGGCCCGCATCGCCGCCACGGCGGCGGCCTTCCGCGCCCGCTCCCGCCGTGTGCAGCTTCTGCGCCGCATCCTGCCGGTGGCCATCGTCGTGCTGGCGGGCGGGACCATCAGCTGGATCGTGCTGCGCAGCGTCATCTCCGACGTCGAACGCAAGGCCGGCGCCTCGCGCGAGGTCACGCTCGAGAAATCCCGCTTCCTCGGTCAGGACGCCCAGGGCCGCAGCTTCGTCATCGGCTTCGAACGCGCGGTCCGGGACGCCGACACCGGCCGCTTCCGCCTCGTCGGCCCGGCCCTGCGGCTCAATCTCGGCGCCCGCAAGGTCACCACCCTGACCGCCGACGGCGGCGTCTATGACGAGGCGGCGAAGACCGTGACCATCGGTCCGAACGTGCGGATTTCGGACGGCGGCTCCGGTTTCGACCTCGTCACGCCCGAGGCGGTGGTCAACACGGAGACGGGCGTCGTAACCGGAACCAAGGGCGTCCAGGGCTCCGGCCCCCTTGGAACCGTCACCGCTTCGTCCTATGCGATCTATGAACAGGGCGAACGGGTCGTGTTCAGCGGCTCGGGTGATAACAAGGTGCGCGGAACCATCAACGCCGCGAGGTCGGACGGATGAGCATGACCAGAACCCTGACGACGGCGGCGATCGCCCTGGCCCTCGCAGCCCTGCCCACCGTGGGCGGAACGCAGAGCTTCCAGGGCGGCCAGCCGATCATGTGGGGCGCCGACGAGGTGTCGCGCACGCCCACCGTGCTGTCCCTGCGCGGGCGGGCCGAACTGACCCAGGGCGACAACCGCATCCGGGCCGACCGGGTCGAGGGAACGATCGCCGACGGCGTCCTCAGCCGGGTCGAGGCCTCGGGCAACGTCTATTTCGTCACCCCGGACCAGACCATCCGCGGCGACCGCGCGGTCTATACGCCGGCCAACGACACCATCGTGCTGAGCGGCGACGTCATCCTGACCCAGGGCGAGAATGTCATGACCGGCGGCCGGCTGACCTACAACACCCGCACCGGGGCGGCCGAAATGGACGGCGCCGGCGACGGCGGCCGCGTCCAGGGCGTCTTCTACCCCGAAAGCAGCGGGAACTGAGCCCCGGCTCGGCCTGACCTGTGGCGCGCAAGGAACTCTCCGCTCTCAACGTCCATGACGCGGCCCCGCAAGAGGCGGCTGTCGCGGCGCCGCATCCGACGGGCCTGCGCGTCGAACACATCGCCCGGTCGTTCGGTCCGCGTCAGGTCGTGCGCGACGTCTCCCTGCACGTCGAGCGCGGCCAGGTCGCCGGCCTGCTCGGCCCCAACGGCGCCGGCAAGACCACCTGCTTCTACATGATCACCGGCCTGATCCCGCCGGACAGCGGCAAGATCTTCCTCGACGGCGAGGACATCACCGCCCAGCCGATGTACCAGCGCGCCCGCATGGGTCTCGGCTATCTCGCCCAGGAGGCCTCGATCTTCCGCGGCATGACGGTCGAGCACAACGTCATGGCGGTGGTCGAGCTGCACCACACCGGCCGTCAGGCCATCGCCGACGAGACCACCCGTCTGCTGGAAGAGCTGCGCATCGACCACCTGCGCCACGCCCCGGCCTCGGGCCTGTCCGGCGGCGAACGACGCCGCTGCGAGATCGCCCGCGCCCTGGCCGGCAAGCCCAGCTTCATGCTGCTGGACGAACCCTTCGCCGGCATCGACCCCCTGGCCATCGCCGACATCCGCCAGGTCATCCGCTATCTGGCCGGCGAGGGCATCGGCGTCCTGATCACCGACCACAATGTCCGCGAGACGCTCGAGATCATCGACCACGCCTCGATCATCTCGGCGGGATCGGTGCTGTTCGAGGGCAAGGCCGAGGATGTGATCCGCGACCCCGAGGTCCGCCGCGTCTATCTGGGCGACATGTACGGCTAGGGACGGCAGGCGACGCATGAGGGTTCTTGTCGTCGGCGCGTCTGGACTGATCGGCGGCCATGTCGTCGCGCGCCTGCTCGAAGAGGGGTTCCAGGTGACCGGCGTCGGCCGGGACGTTACGGCGGCGCGCCGACGGGTCCCGGGAGTCGCCTGGCGATCGCTGGATATGGCCTCATCGGGCGTCGAGGCGTGGCTTCCGGTCCTGGATGGCATGGCGGCCGTGGTGAACTGCGCCGGCGCCTTGCAGGACAATCCGGGTGACGACCTGGCCGGCGTGCACGTCCGGGGCCTCGCCCGCCTGGCCGAGGCCTGCGAGGTCGCAGGCGTCCGGCGGTTCATCCAGATATCGGCATCGACCATCGACCGCGGGGCCGACGCCTTCAGCACGACCAAACAGGCGGGGGACGCCGCCCTGGGGCGGACCGGACTGGACTGGCTGATCCTGAGACCCGGGCTGGTGCTCGCCCCCTCCGTCCACGGAGGCAGCGCCCTGCTGCGGGGTCTCGCCGGATTTCCGGGATTCCTGCCGGCGGTCCACGCCGACGCCGCCATCCGGCTGGTGTCGGTGGAAGACCTCGCCGAGGCGGTGGTGCGCGGCCTTGCCGTCGGGGCGCCCTCGCGTGTCGCGCTGGATCTGGTCTCGGCCGAGTCGGTGAGTCTGGGGACGTTGCTCGTTCGACTCCGCGCCTGGCTGGGGTTTGCGCCGGTCCCGCTGCTGGAAGTGCCGAGGCCCGTGGCGCGGTTCACGGCCCACATCGCCGACTTGGCCGCCTGGCTGGGCTGGCGAAGCCCGATGCGCAGCACCGCCCTGGGCCAGCTGGCGGGCGGCGTGGACGGTCGGGCCGACGACGCCGCCGTCCTTGGCCTCGACCTGCGTTCGTTTGACAGCATTCTGGCCCGGCGGCCCTCGTCCGTGCAGGACCGCCGTCACGCGCGCACCTATTTTTTGACGCCGGTGGTCCTGACGGGCCTGTCGTTGTTCTGGCTCGTCTCCGGCCTGGTCGGCCTGGCGTCGCGGGCGCAGGCGACGGCGGTTCTCACCCAGGCCGGACTGTCGCCTGATCTGTCGCGCGGACTTGTCCTGGCGGGGATCGCGGTCGACATCGCCCTGGCCGTGCTTGTGCTCGTGCGGCGGACGTCCGGCTGGGCGCTGGCGGGCATGATCGCGGTCACCCTGGCCTATCTGGCCGGCGCGACCCTTTGGCGACCCGACCTCTGGCTCGATCCCCTGGGGCCATTGGTCAAGACGCTGCCCGCCGCCCTGCTGGCCCTGTGCGCCCTGGCCCTGCGGGAGGAGAAATGACCCTCCTGCTGGTGATCAAGCTGGTTCATGTGATCGGGGCCGCGGTTCTGCTGGGGACTGGGGCCGGCATCGCCTTCTTCATGCTGATGGCGCACCGGACCGGCGATGCGCGGCTGATCGCCCATACCGCCGGGGTGGTCGTCGTGGCCGACACCCTGTTCACGGCCACGGCCGTCGTCCTCCAGCCCCTGACCGGCCTCTGGCTGGCCAGCCTGTCGGGCTATGGCCTGGCCGAGTTCTGGATCCTCGCCAGCCTCGGGCTCTACGCCGTGACGGGGCTGTTCTGGCTTCCGGTGGTCTGGATCCAGCTCAGGCTCAGGGCGCTGGCCCGTCAGGCGGCCGACGCCGGCGCGCCCCTGCCGCCGGCCTATCACCGTCTCTGGCGCATCTGGTTCGCCTGCGGCTTCCCGGCCTTCGCGGCGGTTCTGGCCATCTTCTGGCTGATGATCGCCCGACCGTCCGCCTGGCCGGCATAGACCCTCCGCCGGGGCGGCGGCGTCTAAGCGCCTTCCAGACTCAGCCGCGTGATCAGCACCGCCGCCCGCTGCGACTGGCGCACCAGACTGTCCAGATCGACCCATTCGCCCTCGGCGTGGGCCCCGCCGCCCGAAATCCCCAGTCCGCCCAGCGTATCCACGTCCGCGGCGACGAAGCCGCTGTCGGCCGCCCCGCGCCGGGCCGGGTCGTACTCCGCCATCTCGGGAAGGCCGAGGTCGCGGTTGACGGCGTTCAGTCGCGCCAGCAGCGCCCGGTTGCCCTCGCTCGGGGCCATGGGCGGATAGCCGGTGTCCGCGAACGCCAGTTCGGCGTCGGTGTGCGGCAGGTGGTCGTCGACGATGGCCAGCATCCGCGCCCGCACCCGCGCGTCCTGCTCCGGCGTCAGGGTGCGCAGGTCGCCGCGGGCGATGGCGGTCGAGGCGACGATGTTTGTCTTGCCCGAGGCGGTGACGTTGAAACCCTCGGCGTCGATGGCGGCGGGCGTGCCGCCGGCGATGACCCCGACGTTGTAGGTCAGGTTCGGCTCCGGCAGCTCCCGCCGGAAGCCGTCGAGGATGCGCGCCGTCTCATAGATGGCGCCATAGCCCAGCGTGTCGTTGAACACCCCGCTGGAATGGCCGGTGCGGCCCGTGGCGGTCAGCGTCCAGTTGGTCGAGCTGCGCCGCGCCACCGTGCCGAACTCGGCCCCGTCGTCGATGGCCAGGTTCTCGAACTCAAGGGCATAGGCCGCCGCCCGCCCCGCCTCGACCAGGTCCCGCCGCGCAATCGCCACCGGCGACCCGACCCGCTCCTCGTCGCCGGTCAGCACCACCGTCACATTGGCCTCGTCCAGCGTCCCCGCCGCCTGCATGGCGCGCAGCGCCGCGATGATGACCACCACCCCGCCCTTGTCGTCGCCGATCCCCGGCCCGACGGCCCGGCTCCCGTCGCGCTCGAAGGTCTGGAACGGGCTCTCGACCTCGAACACCGTATCCAGATGGCCGATCAGCAGCACGTTGCGGCCCCGCCCCGGATGGGTGGCCACCAGATGCCCCGCGCGCCCCGTCTCGCTCATGTCGACCCAGCGCACGGCGAACCCCAGCGGCTCCAGCTCGGCCCGGACCATCTCGCCCGTGGCCCGCACCCCCGGCAGGTTCAACGTGCCGCTGTTCTGGTTCACCAGCCGCTCCAGCAGGGCGATGTGGCGGTCGTGCTCCCGCTCGACTACCTGCATCATGGTCTGCTCGGCGGGCGTGGCCTGGGCCATCGCGGCGCCGGGCAGGGCCAGACAGAGCAGGGCGGTCAGGATCAGGCGCATGGGCGTTCTCTCTCGCAACGGGCCGAGGCTTGCCGATCCCTGCACCGGAGTAAAGCCGGCGCTTCGCCCCCGGCCTCACCACCGTCATCCTCGGGCTTGACCCGAGGATCAGAGGCGAGAGGCGGACTGTGCGGCGGTGACGGCCCCGCACCCCCGCCCGTGCGTCGCCCGACGGAGCACCGGACGGTCTGATCCTCGGGTCAAGCCCGAGGATGACGGAGAGGGATGACGGAGAGGGGCTGTGAGCGGTGCGGATCTTCAGACGGTGATCAACAGTCCCTCGCGACCCATTGCGGACGCTGCGCCGTCACTGCCATGCTGCGAGCGAAGTCCCGCGCGGTTGGGCAAGATGGAGCACGAAGAATGATCGGCGTGATCGTGGCTGCTCTGTTGGCTGGCGGCTCGGCTGCGGTCGATGAGCCAGCTAGGCAGAACTGCGCTTCGTTCTATTTTCTTTATTTCCCAGCCTCTCGGGCCACGGTCACTGCCGGAGAAACGAAATGGGAAGGCTACCTCTCCGACTACGATCCTTCGACCGCGCTCTCAGGTTCGTTTCGCCTCTGCCCGGTGGGTGGCCGGGTAATTGTTTCGACGGTCGCTGGTGATGTGACGGTGACGGTCCCGCCGGGCATGGTCGAGGCGCATATTCTGATCGACTCGCAGGACTTGCCTGCCACACGCATAGACACCGAGGCCCCCCTTCTCGACTAGCAGAGCGGGGGAGTCTCAGGCGTCGGCCCAACGCCCCCGCTTAGACCCCGTTAACCGTTCGGGCCACAGAGTGGCCGCAGCAAGTTTCGGGCCACTCGGTCCGGCAGGGGGCTGCGAACAGTGCTCGGACAAAGGCTGGAGATACGGCAGGGGCAGGGGCTGGTCATCACGCCCCAGCTGCAGCAGGCGATCAAGCTGCTGCAACTGTCGAACATCGAGCTGGACGCCTTCGTCGAGGCCGAGCTCGAGAAAAACCCCCTGCTCCAGCGCGAGGACGCCGAGCCGGCCGGTGAGGCCGACGCGCCCGCCGCCGAAAGCCAGGACGCCTCGGAAATGAGTTTCGACGAGGGCCGGGTCCAGGACGCCGACCGCTCCCTCGACGCCCGCTCCGACGACGTCTACGGCGACGCCAGCCCCGGCGAACGCACCTCGGACCGGATGGAGGACGTCGGCGTAGGCGAGGCCCAGGTCGGGCTCAACGACTGGTCCCGCGCCGGCTCCGGCGGCGGGGTGCCCGACGGCGAGGGCCGCGAACAGCCCGACACCCGCGACGCCACCTTGTGGGAGCATCTGCAGGCCCAGGCCTCCCAGGCCGGCTTCAGCCCCGCCGACCACGCCATCGCCCTCAGCCTGATCGATGCGGTCGACGAGGGCGGCTATCTGCGCGGCGAACTGGACGAGATCGCCGACCGTCTGGGCGTCTCGCTGGATCGCGTCGAGGCCGTGCTGGCGACCTGCCACGGCTTCGAACCGACCGGGATCATGGCCCGCTCGGTGCCGGAATGCCTCAAGCTGCAGCTGATCGACCGCAACCGCTTCGACCCGGCCATGCAGTGCCTGCTCGACAACCTCGACCTGCTGGCCAGGCGGGATCTGTCGGCCCTCAAGAAGGCCTGCGGCGTCGACGGCGAGGACATGGCCGAGATGATCGCCGAGCTGAAGGCCTTGACGCCCCGGCCCGGCGCGGGCTTCGGCGGCGAACCGGCCCAGACCGTCATCCCCGACGTCCACGTCCGCCCCGATCCCGCCGGCGGCTGGAAGGTCGAGCTCAACGCCGACACCCTGCCGCGCCTGATCATGGACAAGCGTTATCACGGGGTCGTGGCGGCGGGCTCGCGCTCGGACGTGGAAAAGACCTTTGTCGCCGAATGCGCGGCCCAGGCCAGCTGGCTGGTCAAGTCGCTGGATCAGCGGGCCAAGACCATCCTCAAGGTGTCGTCCGAGATCGTCCGCCAGCAGGACGCCTTCCTCGCCTTCGGCGTCGAATTCCTGCGGCCGCTGAACCTGAAGACCGTGGCCGACGCCATCGGCATGCACGAGTCGACTGTCTCGCGGGTCACCTCGAACAAATACGTCTCGACCCCGCGCGGCGTCTTCGAGCTGAAATTCTTCTTCACGGCGGCGATCCAGTCGTCCGACGGGGGGGCGACCCATTCGGCCGAGGCCGTCCGCCACCGCATCAAGGCCATGATCGACGGCGAGGCCCGCGACGGCGACGTCCTGTCCGACGACCGGATCGTGGAGATCCTCAACGAGGCCGGCATCGACATCGCCCGCCGCACCGTGGCGAAATACCGCGAGGCCCTGCGCATCCCCTCCTCGGTCCAGCGCAAGCGGATGCTGCGGACCGGCTGACCGGGGTCTGTTCCCCCTGGCGCTCGCCTGTCGCCGGCCCGGCCTCGAAATCCCCGTCCCGGCGTCGCCGAATTTCTCACCACATTTCGGTGATCGGCGTTGACACCAAACGCCATCGGTCGCGTTCTACAGACATGCAAATCCAGGTCAGCGGCAAGCACGTGGATGTCGGCGAAGCGCTAGGCTCCCGCATCTCCCAGGAACTTCAGGACGGGATCGGCAAATATTTCGAACGAGGGGCCCAGGACGCCGAGGTGATCGTCACCAAGGAGGGTTTCGGCTTCAAGGTCGACTGCTGGGTGCGCCTGGCCTCGGGCCAGGTGGTGTTCACGACCGGCATGGGCGGCGACGCTCATACGGCCTTCACCGAAAGCCTCGAAAAGCTCGAGAAGCGGGTGCGGCGCTACAAACGCCGGCTCAAGGACCACCACGCCGGACCCAAGGGGCTCTCGCCCGAGAGGTCCGAGATGGCCGCCCGTGAGGTCGCCCGCAGCATGGTGTTGCGCGACCCCGACAGCGTTGAGGATGTCGACTTCGGGGAGGCCGGCGCGCCCGGCGAGCCCCCGCCCGTCGGCATGGTCATCGCCGAGACGGAGGCGGAAATCCGCACCGTCACCGTCGGCCGCGCCGTGCTGGAGCTCGACATGACCGGCTATCCGGTCGTGGTGTTCCGCAACGCGGCCCACGGCGGCCTCTCGGTCGTCTATCGTCGGCCTGACGGCAACGTCGGCTGGATCGATCCGGAGCGAACCACGAAAACGCTCAACGGACACGGTTCGGTAAACGGTGGCGCGTCATAGTACTTCCCACAACGAGGCGGGTCGTCTACACGGCGCCCGCCCATCGGGAATGATCGGGTAGAGTCGGGAAAGCTTATGGACATCGGGGAATTGCTCGCGGACGACGGCGTCGTCCTGCGCAGCGGTGCATCGTCGAAGCGCCAGGCGCTTCATACCGTCGCCGACGCCGCCGCCCAGGCGCTCGGCCTTCCGGAGGCCCGGGTCATGGAAGCCCTGCTGGAGCGCGAGGCCCTCGGTTCGACCGGGCTGGGCTCCGGCGTGGCCGTACCGCATGCGCGAATCGAAGGCATCGACCGGGTGACGGCGGTGTTCGTGCGCCTGGATACGCCGGTGGCCTATGGCTCGGTCGATGACCGGCCCGTCGACCTGATCTTCGCCCTGTTCGCCCCGCCGCGCGACGGAGCCGAGCACCTGCGGGCCCTCGCGGCCGTGTCGCGCGCCCTGCGTTCGCCTGAAATGCGCGAACAGCTGCGCCAGGCCCGAACCGTCGACGCCATCCGCGCCCTGTTCGTCCGGGATCAGGCCCCCGCTACGGCGGCCTGAAAAGGCCTCGCGCGGCAGCGCCCTTCGATCAGTGCACCGAAACAGGCTCCAGTTCGTGCGCCACGGCGGCGGCGAAGGCGGTTTCGCGATCCATCATGACGGCCAGACGCTCGCCGTCGGCCCCGTGCACGGCGTAGAGCACGGCCTCGGGATCGATCGTCAGACCCTTGGCCTCGGGCAGGGGCGTATCGGCCAGCACGTCGGCGGCGCGGATTTCGCGCACATACACCAGGTCCGGAGCGCCCAGGCCCCTGAAGTCTTCCTTGGTCATCGTCACAGGCGTCATGGCGACCGCCTCCTTACTCTGAACTAACGCCCTTGAGGGCGTGGGGTTCGGCCCCGCAAGCGGCGGCCGCGAAACGACGGCTGAAATCAGCCCGTCGTGATGGGTATGCGCCGGGTGGCCGGCAGGCCTTCGGGCCGGCTCAGCTCGACATGCAACAGGCCGTGCTCCAGCCGCGCCTGGTCGACCTCCAGCCCGTCGGCGAGCACGAAGCTGCGCACGAAGCCTCGACCGGCGATGCCGCGATGCAGAAAGGCCTGCGGCTCCGCCTTGCCCGTCTCCTCGCGCTTGCCGGCGATGGTCAGCTGGCGGCCCTCGAGGGTGACCGTCAGGTCGTCGGGGCCGAACCCCGCGACGGCCAGGCTGATGCGCACCGAATGCTCGCCCAGCTGCTCGACGTTATAGGGAGGGTAGCTGTCCGCCGCCGCCCGCGCCGCGCGGTCGATCAGGGCCCGGGTGTGGTCGAACCCGAGCAGGAACGGGCTGTCGAACAGGATGGTGCGCGTCGTCATCGTCTCGCCCCCGAAGCAGGCCTGCGGCCGTCTGCGCCTCCCGGAATCGGCGAGGCGCCGGCTGCTGCAAATCAGATGGGGATTTCGCCGTCGCAGATCAACGGAGGGGGCCGGAAAGGACGAAGGCCCCGCGGTGTCCCGCAGGGCCTTCGATGGTGGAGCTTAGCGGAGTCGAACCGCTGACCTCTTGCATGCCATGCAAGCGCTCTACCAACTGAGCTAAAGCCCCGAACCTTTCGGTCGGATCGCCGGGAGAAAACCGCCCCCGGCGAGGCGGCGGAACCTATGTCAGGGCCTGACGGCGATCAAGCCCGGTTCCGCCATTTATTTTCGCCTTTTCGAAGGACCGGATTTCTAGTCCTCGTCCTTGCCCTTCTTGACGATCTCCTCGCCGAAGGAGTCGTCGTCCTCGTCCTCGATGAAGGGCACCGAGTCGTCGTCATCGTCGTCGGCCAGGACGTCGTCGTCGTCCTCGCTCGCCTCGCCCATGCCGGCCTCTTCGGTCGGATCCGCCGCGGTGTCGTCGTCATCGTCGTCCGGCGTCAGGATCGGCTCGTGGCCTTCCTGATCGATCTCCGGCGTGGCGACGGCTTCTTCCTCGTCGTCGTCGTCGTCGGCGGCGGCCTTCTTCTTGTCGACCTGATCCTCGGCATCCTCTTCGGGCGTCTCGTCGGCGGCGTAGCCGGCCGGACGGCCGCGACGGTTGCGCAGCTTCAGCGCCTCCTCGGGGTCGAAATCAGTCTCGCATTTGGGGCAGTGGGCCGGGCGGCGGCCCAGGTCGTAGAATTTGGCCTGGCAGTTCGGGCAGACCTGCTTCTGGCCCAGTTCGGGATTGGCCACGGTGTAAGACCTTTGGCGGGAGTGGGAAATCGGGCGCGTCCCTTGCCACCATGGGGGGCCGCTGTCAAAAGCCATCTCTCGCGCCGCCCGCGCCGCCTGACCTTTCCGGAGACCGCCGGGTGCCGATCCCCTCCACCCTGACTGCCCGAAGCGCCTCCGCGCTGTCCGGCGTGGTGCGCGCGCCCGGCGACAAGTCGATGTCGCACCGCGCCCTGATCCTCGGGGCGATGGCGACCGGCGTCACCGAAATCGACGGCCTGCTGGAGGGCGACGACGTCCTCGCCACTGCCCGGGCGGTCGAAGCCTTCGGCGCCGAGGTCGAACGGCTCGGCGAGGGCCGCTGGCGGGTCGTCGGCCACAGCGGCTTCAGACAGCCCGAGGGCGTCATCGACTGCGGCAACGCCGGCACCGGCGTGCGCCTGCTGCTGGGCGCCGCGGCCGGCTATCCGATCGCCGTGACCTTCGACGGCGACGCCAGCCTGCGCAAACGGCCCATGAAGCGGGTCACGGGCCCGCTGGCCGACATGGGCGCGAAGTTCGATTGGCCCGGCGAGGAAGACCGCCTGCCCCTGAAACTCTCCGGCGGCGCCCTGTCGGCCATCGACCATGTCCAGACCGTCGCCTCGGCCCAGATCAAATCCGCCATCCTGCTGGCCGGGTTGAATGCCAACGGCGTCACCTCCGTGACCGAGCCGGTCCCCAGCCGCGATCACACCGAACGGATGCTGCGGGCCTTCGGCGCCGAGGTCGGCGTGCTGCCGGCCGGCGAGGGCTGGCGCATCACCCTGAAGGGCGGCCAGACCCTGACCGGAACCGCCGTCTCCGTCCCCGGCGACCCGTCCTCGGCCGCCTTCCCCCTCGCCGCCGCCCTGATCGTCCCGGGCTCGCAGGTCACCGTCGAGGGCGTCATGCTCAACCCGCTGCGCACCGGCCTGTTCGAGACCTGGCGCGAGATGGGCGCCGACCTGACCGTCACGAACCGCCGCACCGCCGGCGGCGAGGAGGTCGGCGACGTGACCGCCCGCCATTCGAAGCTCCACGGCGTCGTCGTCCCCCCGGACCGCGCCGCCGCGATGATCGACGAGTATCCGATCCTCGCGGCTGTGGCCGCCTTCGCCGACGGCGCCACGGTGATGCGCGGCGTCGGCGAGATGCGGGTCAAGGAAAGCGACCGCATCGCCCTGATGGCCGCCGGCCTCCAGGCCTGCGGCGTCGCCGTCGAGGAAGAGCCCGAGGGCTTCACCGTCGCCGGCGGCCCCGTCCGCGGCGGCGCGACCGTGACCACCCACGGCGACCACCGCATCGCCATGAGCCATCTGGTGCTGGGTCTGGCGGCGGCCGAACCCGTCACCGTCGACGAGCCCGCCATGATCGCCACCAGCTTCCCGGGCTTTGTCGAGTTGATGCGCGGCCTCGGCGCGGATATCGCCTCCGAATGAGCCAGGCCCTGATCATCGCCGTCGACGGACCCGCCGCCTCGGGCAAGGGCACCATCGCCGCCCGGCTGGCGCGCGCCTACGGCCTGCCGCATCTCGACACCGGCCTGCTGTACCGCGCCGTGGGGCTGGGCGTGCTCGACCGCGGCGGCTCGCTCGATGACCGCGAGGCGGCCGAGACCGTGGCCCGGGCGCTGGACGCCGGCCATCTGACCGACCTCGAACGCCTGACCGACCGGGGCGCCGGCGAGGCCGCCAGCCGCGTGGCCGGCTATCCCGGCGTGCGGGCGGCGCTGCTGGCGTTCCAGAAGGCCTTCGCGACCCGGCCCGGCGGCGCCGTTCTGGACGGCCGCGACATCGGCACCGTCATCGCCCCCCAGGCCCAGGCCAAGCTCTACGTCACCGCCACGCCCGAGGTGCGGGCCATGCGCCGCTGGAAACAGCTGACCGCTCGCGGCGAGGTCATCCCTTACGAGGACATGCTGGCCGACATTATCCGCCGCGACGAGCGCGACGCCGGCCGCGGCGCCGCCCCGATGGTGCAGGCGCAAGACGCCGTCTTGCTGGATACGACCGATATGGATATAGAGACCGCCTTCGATGCGGCCCGCCGTATCGTCGAGGCGGCGCGCGTCCGACACGGTCTCTAGAGACCACCGGACAAATCCAACGCTCCCATCCTCGGCTTCCGCGGGCGACCTGGCTCATTCGCCTCGCATCCCGACGACCTGCCTTTCACACTTCAATCACCTCGCGCGGGGCCATTCGGTCGCGCGCCATAACCGTTAGAAACCCCAGAGCTATATGACCGATACCCAAAGCTTCTCCCCCTCGCGTGACGACTTCGCCGCCCTGCTCGACGAGACCCTTCAGGGCCGCGACCTCGGCGAAGGCCAGGTCGTCCACGGCCGCGTCGTCGGCATCGAAAAGGACATCCTGATCATCGACGTCGGTCTGAAGACCGAAGGCCGCATCCCGGCCCGCGAGTTCGGCATCGGCGAAGGCGCCGTCATTCCGAAGCTCGGCGACAACGTCGAAGTCTATCTGGAGCGGGTCGAGAACGCCCTGGGTGAAGCGGTCATCAGCCGCGACAAGGCCCGCCGCGAGGAAGCCTGGACCCGTCTGGAAGTGGTCTTCGCCGACGGCCAGCCGGTCAACGGCGCCATCGTCGGCCGCGTCAAGGGCGGCTTCACCGTCGACCTCGGCGGCGCCTCGGCCTTCCTGCCGGGTTCGCAGGTCGACATCCGCCCGGTGCGCGACGTCGCCCCGCTGATGGGCAAGGAACAGCCCTTCGCCATCCTCAAGATGGACCGTCCGCGCGGCAACATCGTCGTCTCGCGTCGCGCCATCCTGGAAGAAGCCCGCGCCGAACAGCGCACCGAGCTGGTCGGCCAGCTGCAAGAGGGCGAAGTCCGCGAAGGCGTGGTCAAGAACATCACCGACTACGGCGCGTTCGTGGATCTGGGCGGCATCGACGGCCTGCTGCACGTCACCGACATGTCGTGGAAGCGCGTCTCGCACCCGTCGCAGGTCCTCGCCGTCGGCGACACCGTCAAGGTCCAGATCGTCAAGATCAACCCGGACACCCAGCGCATCAGCCTCGGCATGAAGCAGCTGCAGGCCGATCCGTGGGACGGCGTCGAAGCCAAATATCCGGTCGGCGCCAAGATGTCGGGCCGCATCACCAACATCACCGACTACGGCGCGTTTGTTGAGCTGGAAGCCGGCGTTGAAGGCCTGGTCCACGTCTCCGAAATGTCCTGGA
>NZ_JAVHLH010000045.1 GCF_031082345.1 Brevundimonas sp.
CTCCGCCCCTGTTCAGTTTCGGCTTCAGGCCCTTCTTCCTATTCTCGGCCGTGTGGGCGGCGGCCGCCGTGCCGATCTGGATCGCGTCGATGACGCTGGGCGACGGGACCGTCGGCGGGGTGGACGGGCGGCTGTGGCACATCCACGAGATGCTGTTCGGCTATCTGGCCGGGGTCATCGCCGGCTTCCTGCTGACGGCCGTGCCCAACTGGACCGGCCGCCTGCCGGTGACCGGCGCGAAGCTGGCGGGCCTGTTCGCCCTGTGGGTCGCGGGCCGGGCCGCGGGCTTTCTCCCGATGTCGATGGCCGTCCCGGCCGCCGTGATCGACAGCGCCTTTCTGGTCGTGTTCGCGGCGGTGATCTGGCGCGAGGTGCTGGCGGCGAAGAACCGGCGCAACCTGCCGGTCTGCCTGCTGGTGTCGGTGCTGGCCGCGGCCAACATCGCCTTCCACCTGCGGGATCAGATCCCGCTGTTCGGACCGGGCGGCGAGCGCGCCGCCGTGGCGGTGGTGACCGGGCTGATCGCCCTGATCGGCGGCCGGGTGACGCCCAGCTTCACCCAGAACTGGACCCGGGCGCACGGGATCGCCAAGGGACCGGCCGCCTTCAATCGCTTCGACGCCGGCGTGCTGGCGTTGACCGCGGTGGCGCTCATCGCCTGGGTGGCGGCGCCGTGGTCGCCCCTGACCGGCGCGGCCATGGTCCTCGCCGGCGCGGCCAATCTGGCGAGGCTGGCGCGCTGGCGCGGCTGGCTGGCGCGGCGCGAGGCGCTGGTCTGGATTCTCCACCTCGGCTACGCGTGGCTGGCGCTGGGGCTGGTCCTGCTGGGACTGACCGCCCTGGTCCCGGAGGCCGTGCCGTTCACGGCGGGCGTGCACGCCCTGACCAGCGGGGCCATGGGGGTCGAGACCCTGGCCATGATGACGCGGGCCACGCGGGGTCATACCGGTCGCCCGCGGGTCGCCGACCGTTCGACGACCGCCATCTACCTGCTGGTTCTGTCAGCGGCGGTCGTGCGGGTTTCGGCGCCGTTCCTGACGGATTGGACCATCGCCCTGCTGGCCCTTTCGGCGACGCTGTGGGCGCTGGCCTTCGCGGGCTTCGTCGCCGTCTACGGGCCGATGCTGTGGCGCCGGTCGCTGTGATGTTGCGCTTGCGCAAGGCGGCGCGGATCGGAACATGCGACGCATTCGCCATGACCCGCCCTGCTTCCGACTATTGCGATCCGGCGCTGTGTCCCACCGACCTGTGTTGTTACGGGGAGTGCCAGTGCGCCCCTTCCGCGGCTTCCGGCGACCGGCGGCGGCTGATGCTGCAGGCGCTGGGACTGGCGGCGGCGGCCTTGGCGGTGGCGGGGGTGGCCCTGCCGGTGCTGCCCACGACGCCGTTCGTCCTTCTCTCGGCCTGGGCCTTCGCCCGATCCTCGCCGCGCCTTGAGGCGTGGCTGCGGGACCACGCCCGGCTGGGTCCGCCGCTGGCGGCCTGGGAGCAACGCCGCGCCATCCCGCGGGGCGCCAAGGCGGTCGCGGTGGTGAGCCTCCCCCTCAGCGGGCTGCTGGTTCATGCGGCGGGAGCCGGTCTCGCCGTCACGGCCGTTGCGGGACTGGTGCTGGCCTGCGTGGGCGGCTGGATCTTGACCCGACCGTCGTGAACACGAGCCGACAAACCTCCGGAGATTCCATGAGCCTGTCCCCCGCCGCTGTGGTCGCCGGCGCCTATTTTCCCGGCCCGCGCTCGGAAAACGAGACCTGGGTGCGCGGCGAGTTCCAGGCTGTGCTGGATCAATGGTTCGACTGGCGCAAGAGCCTGTTCGCCGACGACCCCCGGCTGGTGGGGCCGGCGGACCGGCTGTCGCCCGGGCGGCTGGAGCGCCGGGAAATCCTGTCCCGGGAGCTGGCCGAACTCTGCGAGGCCCTGACCGCGGAAACGCCGACCTACACCCCTCGCTACATCGGTCACATGAAGGCCGAGGTGTCGCTGCCGGCGCTGCTGGGCTGGCTGGCGGCCATGCTGCACAATCCCAACAACACCTCGCGCGAGGCCAGCAAGGTCGGCACGGTGATCGAGGCCGAGGCCATCGCCATGTTGGCGACCATGGTCGGCTATGACCCGGCGAGGGCCGAGGGCCATTTCACCTCCGGCGGCACGGTGGCCAATTTCGAGGCGGTCTGGCGGGCTCGCTATCGGCTCGATCACTGGCTCAGCCTCGGGCTGCACATCGCCGAGAAGACCGGGGAGCCCCTCGACGTCTTCGCATCGGCCCACATGGGCTGGACGCGGTTCCGGGAACTCTGGGCCGAACACGGGCTGACCGATGCGGTCCTGCGCCGCTGCAGCGCCGCCATCGGCGTGCCGGCCGACATCTGGCGCCGGATCGGCCGCGCCGCCGGGCGCGACTATATGGGCCCCGTGCTGCTGGTCCCGGGCAACAAACACTATTCCTGGTCGAAGGCCGCCAACCTGTTCGGTCTGGGCGAGGAGTCGCTGTGGGCGGTGGGGCTCGACGCCGACGGGCGTCTGGACGTCGACGATCTGGAGCGACTGATGCGGCGGGCCGAGACCGAGGATCGGCCGGTGCTGATGGCGGTCGGCGTGGCCGGCACCACGGAGACGGGCGAGATCGATCCGATCGACGCGCTGCATGATCGGCTGGAGCAGTGGGAGGCCGACCGCGGCCTGCACATCTGGCGGCATGTCGACGCGGCCTATGGCGGCTTCCTGTGCGCCATCCTCGGCGGTCCGGACGAAGATGTGCTGTCCCGGGCCAGCGCTTCGGCCCTGCGCGCCATCGGCCGGGCCGATTCGGTGACCATCGACCCGCACAAGCTGGGCTATGTGCCCTACGCCTGCGGCGCCTTCCTGACCCGCGACAGGGCGCGCTACGCCGTTTCGGCCTTCGACGCCCCCTATCTGGATCGCCCCGAGCTCGGCGACGGCAAATGGTCGTCGACGCTGGAGGGGTCGCGCTCGGCGGCCGGCGCCGCGGCGGTCTGGCTGAGCGGACGGACCATCGGCTTCGATCCGGCCGGCCTGGGCGCCCTGCTGGCCGAGACGGTGCGGGCGCGCCAGGCGTTCGAGGCGGCTCTGGGCGCCGCCGTGCCGGAGGTCCGTTTTCTCGAGCCCGCCGACGCCAATATCGTCTGCTTCTCCGTGGCCGCGCCCGGCGAAGCCCTGTCCAGCGCCAACGCCCGCACCTCGGCCCTGTTCGAGCACATCCACCGGTCGCCGGAGTTTTCCGTTTCGAAGACGACCCTGGGGGCCGACTACGCCGCGGTCATCGCCCGCCACGTCGATGGCTACGGCGGCGTCGTCGACGCGCCGGGCATGGTGCTGGTGCGCTGCGTCTTCATGAACCCCTACTGGGCCGCGCCCGAATTCCGGACCGCCCTGTTCCCGGCGTTCATCGACCTGGTCCGCCGGAGCCTCGATCGACCTCCTGAGGCGGCTTGACCGCTGCAGGCGAACGTCGCCCGCGGGCCTACGTAGGAACCCTATACGGGAACATACCCAGGTCGGGGCGACGCGTTCAGAGAGTCGCACAAATCATTGAAATAGCACATATTTATATGGAGCTGCCGAGGGTGGCCCGCGCCCTGTCGGCCGCCTCCCGGAGAAGGTTGTGCGCGCGCAATGTCGGGCGCCGGGGAGGCCCCTAGACCCGTCCCCATTGGGGCCGCTGAGAGCCCCGGGGAATGACAATGAAACTCTTCGCTCTTCTCACCAGCGCCGCCGTTCTGGCCCTCGCCGCCACCGCTCCCGGCGTCGTCTCCGCCCAGGAGGCCGACGCCGCGGCGCCGGCCGCGGCCATCAACATCATCCGGAGCGCGAGCGACCTGCCTGGACCGCTGAACGTCAACAGCCCGCGTCACCATGTGGTCGGGCTGGAGACCACGGAGGTCATCGGCCAACTCGAGGACGGGACCAGCTACACCTACTGGACCTACAACAATAAGGTCCCCGGACCCTTCGTCCGCGTCCGGGTCGGCGACACGGTCGAGGTCAACATGACCAACGCCGCCGACAGCGTGATGATGCACAATGTCGACTTCCACGCCGTGACCGGACCCGGCGGCGGCGCGGCGGCGACCAACGCCAATCCGGGCGAGACCAAATCCTTCACCTTCAAGGCCCTGCAGCCCGGCCTCTATGTCTACCACTGCGCCACGCCGATGGTGGCCCAGCACATCTCCAACGGCATGTACGGCCTGATCCTGGTCGAGCCGGAGGGCGGCCTGCCCGAGGTCGATCACGAGTTCTATGTGATGCAGGGCGAGATCTACACGGAAGAAGAGCAGGGCACGCCGGGCCTGCTGACCGAGAGCGTCGAGAAGCTGCTCAACGAACAGCCGACCTATTATGTGATGAACGGCGCCTTCAAGGCCCTGACCGGGGACAACGCCCTCAAGGCCGAGGTCGGCGACACTGCCCGCATCTATTTCGGCGTTGGCGGGCCGAACAAGATCTCCAGCTTCCACGTCATCGGCGAGATCTTCGACACCGTCTATCGCGACGCTTCGTTGACCAGCCCGCCGATCACCGACGTTCAGACCGTGCTGGTGCCTCCCGGCGGGGCCACGGTGGTGGACCTGAAGTTCGAGGTGCCCGGCAGCTACATCATGGTCGATCACGCCCTGAGCCGGGTCGATCGCGGAGCCGCCGGCATCATCGAGGTCACCGGTCCGCAGAACCCCGAAATCTTCCGGGGTTCTCCGGAGGCCCACAACCACATGGAACACTAGTCGCCAGTCTGGTGTGCGACCTGCGGCCGTCGGGGATATATCTTCGGCGGCCGCTTTTTTCCCAGCGGGAGAGAAGATCATGACGATGACACGCACGGCGGCGCTGGCCCTCATGCTCACCGTCGTCCCGGCCGCGGCCTGGGCCCAGACGCCTGACGCCGACGCCCGCGTCCTGTTCGAGACCCGGCTGCGCAGCGAGACGGTCGACCAGCAGGGCTTCATCGAGCGGGCTCATGCCCTGACCCTGAGGACGCGGCTGGGCTGGCGCTCGCCCACGACGCACGGTCTGCAGTGGTTGATCGAGGGGGAGGGCGTCGCGGTGCTGGATGACCGCTATTCCGCGCCGGTCGATCCCGTTCCCGGCCGTCCGGCGGTGGCTGACGGCGAGACGGTCGAGCTGAACCGGGCGCAGGTGCGCTGGACGGGCCTGCCCGACACGGAGATTACCGTCGGGCGGCAGCGGCTGATCGTCGGCAACAGCCGGTTCGTCGGCAATGTCGGCTGGCGCCAGAACGAACAGACCTTCGATGCGGTCAAGCTGTCGACCACTGCGCTCAAACCCGTGGCGCTGACATATGTCTTCGCCGACCGGGTGCAGCGGCCGCTCGGCCACGAGCATCCGCAGGGGGTGTGGCGCGGCGACATCCACCTGGTGCAGGCCGAGACGGATACGCCCGTCGGCCGGCTGAGCGGATTCGGTCTGGCCATCGATCTGGACAATGCGCCCGTCCAGTCCTCGACTACGGTGGGGGCGCGGCTGGCCGGTTCGCGGTCGGTGTCCGGAGACCTGTCGCTGACCTGGGCCGGCGAATATGCGGTGCAGACCGACGCCGGGGCCAATCCGGCTGACTATTCCCTGGACTTCCAGGCGGCGGCCGTGGGGCTTCAGACGCCGCGCTGGTCGGTCGGCGCGGGCTATGAGCGGTTCGACGGCGACGGGGTCTCGGGCTTCCAGACCCCGCTGGGCACCGGCCACGGCTTCCTCGGCTGGTCGGACGTGATCACCACGACGCCGGCCTTCGGGGTGCGCGACCTGTTCCTGCGCGGCCATGTCGGGGTCCCGGCCTGGGGCCGCACCCTTCGCCTGAGCGCCGAGGCGCACGCCTTCCATGACGCCGACGGGGACGTCGAACTGGGCCGGGAACTGGATCTGTCGGCGACCCTGCCGATCGACACCCACTGGTCGGTGGAGCTGAAGGCGGCGCATTTCGAAGGCGACCATCCCGCCTTCGGCGACGCCGACAAGGGCTGGCTGACCCTGGAATACCGCTACTGAAGGGAGGGGGCGATCCTCCGCCCCCTCCGGTTCAGCCTAGCCGCATTTCGAATAGCCGCACTCGAAGCAGGTGTCGCAGCCTTCCTTGCGGACCATGCCGGGCGTTCCGCAGCGGGGGCAGCAGGTCTTCGCAGCCGCTGTCGCCGTCGGAGCCGGAGCGGGTTCGTCGACCGCATGCTCCGTGCAGGCGGCCGCGTCGCGGGCCAGATGGCGCTCGATGATCCCGCCGATCGCCGCCAGCAGGGATGGCACATAGCGGCCGTTCAGCCAGCCGCCGCCGCGGGGGTCGAACACCGCCTTCAACTCTTCGGCGATGAAGGAGACGTCGCCGCCGCGCCGGAACACCGCCGAGATCATCCGCGTCAGGCCCAGGGTCCAGGCGTAGTGCTCCATGTTCTTGGAGTTGACGAAGATCTCGAACGGCCGCGGACCGTCGGGGCCTTCGACGTCGTTGATGGTGACGTAGACCGCGTGCGGGCTGTCGGGCCATTTGATCTTGTAGGTCGAACCGGTCAGGGCCTCGGGCCGCGGACTGAGGCGGATCTCGGCGGGCGGCGCCGGGGCGGGGGCGACGGCCGGCGTCGCGGCGAGCACCGAACCGGTCACGGCGTTCGGCCGGTAGGTGGTCAGGCCCTTGCAGCCCAGCCGCCAGCCCTCGACATAGACATCGGCGAAGGCGTCGAAGGCGATGTCCTCGGGGCAGTTGACGGTCTTGGAGATCGAGCTGTCGACCATCTGCTGCGCCGCCGCCTGCATGCGCAGGTGCTGGGCCGGAGTCAGGGTCTGGGCGGTGACGAAGGAGTCCGCAGGCGGCGGAGCGTCGCCGTGCAGCCGCTTCCACACCGTCAGGGCGTAGTCCTCGACCGCCTCCTCGCGCTTCGAGCCGTCGGGCTGCAGCACCTTGCGGGTGTAGGCGAAGGCGAACACCGGCTCGACGCCGGACGAGACGTTGCCGGCCATCAGCGAGGTCGTCCCGGTCGGGGCGATCGAGGTCAGGCAGCCGTTGCGCAGCCCGTGACGGGCGATCAGGGCGCGCGTCTCCTCGTCCAGCTCCAGCAGGTTTGGCCGGTCCAGCACGGCGGGGTCCCAGAGCGGGTAGGGGCCCTTCTCGCCGGCCAGTTCGGCCGAGGCGCGATAGGCCTCGCGCTTGATGACGCCCAGCCAGCGGCGGGTCAGCTCCGCCGCCTCTTCCTCGCCATAGGGGACGCCGCAGAACACCAGGGCGTCGGCCAGGCCGGTGACGCCGAGGCCCAGCCGCCGCTTGGCCCGCGCCTCCTCGGCCTGGGCCTCGAGCGGGAAGCGCGAGACGTCGATGACGTTGTCGAGGAAGCGGATGGCGGTGCGCGTGAGCTCGCCCAGCCGCTCTTCGTCGAGGGTCGCCCCGGGCTCGAACGGATTGTTGACCAGCCGCGCCAGATTGATCGAGCCCAGCAGGCAGGCGCCGTAGGGCGGCAGCATCTGTTCGCCACACGGATTGCTGGCCGAGATGGTCTCGACGCCGGCGAGATTGTTCCGCTCATTGACCCGGTCGATGAAGATCACACCGGGTTCCGCGACGTCGTAAGTCGCCTGCATCAGCCGGGCCCACAGGTCGCGGGCGGGAACGGTGCGATACGTCTCGCCGCCGAAGACGAGCGGCCAGTCCGCTCCCGCTTCGAGGGCGCGCATAAAGGCGTCGGGGACCAGCACCGAGACGTTGAAATTCCTCAGCCGGGCCGGGTCGCGCTTGGCGTCTATGAAGGCCTCGATGTCCGGGTGGTCGATGCGCAGACAGCCCATCATGGCCCCGCGACGCTGGCCGGCCGACAGGATGGTGCGGCACATGGAGTCCCACACGTCCATGAAGCTGAGCGGCCCCGAAGCGTCGGCGCCGACGCCCTTCACCGGCGCGCCGGACGGGCGGATGGTCGAGAAGTCCATGCCCACGCCGCCGCCCTGCTGCATGGTCACGGCGGCTTCGCGCACGGCCTCGAAGATGCCGTTCAGGTCGTCGGGCACCGTGCCCATGACGAAGCAGTTGAACAGGGTCACGGCGCGTCCGGTGCCGGCGCCCGCCATGATCCGGCCCGCGGGCAGGAACTGGAAGTCCGACAGGGCTTCGGCGAACCGCTCGCGCCACTGACGCCGGGCCTTGGGCGCCTCGGCCTCGGCGATGGCCGCCGCCACCCGGGCCCAGGTCTGCTCCACCGTGTCGTCGCCGGAGCCCTCGGTCGGCTTGAAGCGGTATTTGCTGGACCAGATGTCAGCCGCGAGCGGATTGTCGAACGCCATGGGAATCTCCTTCGCGCCGACGCTCGCCGATTCCCCCGGGGGGCGGATTGTCCGAGCGCAACGACGGGACAGTTCACCGCAGCCAATCGGGCGCCGTCACCGGGAGATGAGTCCATGCGGCCGCCGCCAGAACGCCTCGACCTGATTCCGGCCGCCGACCCGGCCGCCCTGCGGCGCTGGGGCGTGTCGGATTGCGGGCGGATCGACCGACGCTCCCTGACCCGCAGCCTCAGCCGCCTGCAACATGATGAGGCGGCGCCGCCTTCGGAGACGAGGCTCCTGGTCCGCCACATCCGCGAGCGCTATCATCAGGCTCTGATCGGGATCATCGAGGACGCCATCGCCCTGGCCACGGCTTGCGAGAAGACGCACAGCGGAAACGCGCTCTGGCCGCACGGCCTGTCCGATCAGCTGATCGAAATTCTGGAGGCGGTTGAGCACCACCAGCAGCGTGAGGACGCCGTGGTCTTTCCGATGCTGCTGGTCGGCGACCCCCGGGCGGCCGACGCGGTGAGGATGATGGAGGCCGAGCACGCCGGGATCCGCGCGCGCCTCGACCGCGTTCTCGCCCTGACCGGGGGATTCCAGGCTCCGACCCAGGCCTGCGCCAGCTGGCGGGTGCTGTACGTCCTGTGCTGCAAGGCTGACGTCGATATTCGCGAACAGATCAGGTTGGAGGAGGGCGAGCTTTTTACGCCCTGCATCCGGGACTCTACGGAGGCCCAGGTTTGTGCGACCGCAACGTTCACGTGAATGCCAAGACTAGAACAGGGCCATGCCGAGAACGTCTCTCGCATTCACCTTGAAAGTCTCAAGTCATGTTTCCGAAACTTCTCCCCATCGTCTGCGCCGGCGTGGCGCTGATGGCCGCAGGTCAGGCCGTGGCGGCCGAACATACGGTGCAGATGCTCAACCGCGGTCCCGGCGGCACGATGGTCTTCTCGCCCGCCGTCGTCCACGCCCGTCCCGGCGACACGATCCGCTATGTGCCGACGGACCCGGGCCACAACGCCGAAACTATCGCCGGAATGATCCCGGCCGGTGCGACGGTGCAGCGCGGCCCGATGGGCCGGGAGTTCGTTCTGCGGGTGACCCAGCCGGGCGTCTATGGCGTGAAATGCGCCCCGCACTACAGCATGGGCATGGTCGGACTGGTCCAGGTGGGAACGGCTGACGCCAATCTGGCGGCCGTGACCACGGCCGTGGGGCGCACGCCGCCGCTCGCGCGGCGCCGCTTCACCCAGATGCTGACCCAGATGCGTTGATCGGGGGAACGGAAGAGGGCCGGCCCTTGCGGGTCCGGCCCTCGTTCGGTCGATGAGGCGACCCGATCGGGAGGCCGCCGGCGGATCAGCCGACGCCGGTCTCCGCCAGCTGGGTCAGGGCGCGCGGGTCTCGCACGATGATCCGTCGCCGGGCGCTTGCGGTGACGCCGCGCTGGTCCAGGGCCGCCAGGGTGCGGCTGACCGTGTGCAGGGTCGAACCGGCCATTTCGGCGAGGTCCTGACGGGTGATCGGAAAGTCGATCTCGACGCCGTCGCCCGAGGGCCGCCCGGCCTTCTCCATGAGCCGCAACAGGGTGCGCGCGATTCGCTGCTCCACCCGTTCGCCGGTCATTTCGCCCATCCGGCTCTGCAGATCCAACAGGCGGGTTCCGGCGGCCGCGGTCGACCGCAGGCCGATCTCGGGGTGCGCCCGGATCAGCTGACGCAGGGCGGGAATGGTCCACCAGATTTCGACGCTGTCGACCACGGCGACGGCGTCGGCGGGAAAGGCCTGATTCATCAGGGCGGCGACGGTCCCGTACATCTCGCCCGGTCCGATGAAACGCAGCACCGCCTGGCTACCGTCGGCCCGGGTCTGGACGATCTTGACCCGTCCTTCCAGCAGGCTGTGGCCGCTGACTCCGGGGTCGCCCTGGGCGAAGACGCGCGTCCCCGCCGACAGGCGGCGAACCGAACCCGCCGCGACGACAAGCTCAAGCGCTTCCGGGCTCAGGCCGGAGAACATCTCGGAACGCCGCAGGGTTTCGATGTCGAAAGCGATGGGCATGAGGCGTGTCTGAAGGCCGACGACCGCGACGGCCATCGCACCAAAGGCTCGGGGTCGCGCGCCGTCGACTCCGGTAAATCCCCTAGGGGGGACTCCCGAATATCGGCGGGGAGGGGGCGGGCTCTAGTCTGTGGGCTCAAGTTGACCGGACCCGTCCCATGCCAGCTCTTCACACCCTCGCACCGATGGAACTGCAGACCGCGGCCCCGCGGACGCCGGTCGCGGACTGTGATCTGTGCGCCGCCTTCGCGACGGCGTCGGCGGCCCCGCGGTCGCCGTTCAAGGCGGGCGAACAGCTGTTCCGTCAGGGCGAGCCGGTCCGGCTGGTCTATCGCATCCAGAAGGGCGCCGTGATCAGCTACCGGCTGCTGAGCGACGGCCGCCGGCAGGTCACGGGCTTCCATCTGCCGGGGGACTTCGTCGGCCTGGAGGCCGGCATCGAGCACGCCACCACCGCCGAGACCCTGAGCACGGTTCACGCCTCGGCCATGGAGCGGGTGGAGCTGGCGGAGCGCGCCGCGACGGATTCAGGTCTGGTCCGGGCCCTGTGGCAGGTCACCGTCCGCGCCTTCCATCGCAGCGAGGATCACGCCCTCATCCTCTCCCGGCAGGCGGCGAACGAGCGTGTCGTGGCCTTTCTCCTCGATTTCGCCGAACGCCTTGGCCACCCCGAATTCATCGACCTGCCAATGACCCGCCAGGACATCGCGGACCATGTCGGTCTGACCATTCACACCGTCTCGAGGACCCTGTCCCAGCTGCAGACCGAGGGATTGATCGAGGCCCGTTCCACCCGCCACGTGCGCCTGCTGCAGCGCGGCCGTCTGGAAGCCATCTGCGCGTGACCCTTCTCCCCATCATTCGGGAAGCGCGTCCGGCCGTCATCCTCGTGGACGACGACCCGGCGGTCGCGCACGCCGTGCAGTTCTCGTTCGATCTCGAGGGGCTGGACGTGCGCAGCTTCAGCGACGCCGAGAGCGTGCTGGCGTCAGGAGACCTGCCGCCCAAGGGCTGTCTGGTGCTCGACTACAACCTGCCGGGCGCAGACGGGCTGGAGCTGCTGGATCGGCTCCGGGCGAAGGGCGTGAGCATGCCGGCGGTGCTGATCACGACCAATCCGCGCACCCTGCTCAGGGCCCGCGCAGCGATGGCGGGGGTTCCGATCATCGAGAAGCCCCTGCTCACGGACGCCCTGCTGACTGCGGTGCGAAGCGCGCTCACCCACGAGGCGTGAACGCCGTCGCCCCGGTCTCAGGCGCGCGCTGCGCCGGGTTGATCGAGACGGGGGTCCTGGCGAAGCGCCACGCCCGCGAGGATGACGCCACAGGACGACAACAGGCTCGCCGCAGAGACGACGCACAGGATGCAATGGCCCGTCACGGGTCCGCACAGATTCGCCGCGGTCGCCATATGTTCGGCGGCGGCGATCCCGATGCCGATCGACGATATCGCCAGCACCGCGCCGCCGGTGACCAGGCCCGCGCCGAGCGTCTTCGAATCCGGGGTGTTGTCGCCTTGCATTCGCAGCCTCCGTAGACCGTATGAACATGATTTTCGGACGTCAGCTTTGCGTTGGCGCAAAGCGGCGCGGGGCGAGTCCGGGCACGCAGGGAACTCTGTCACAAGGGCCCAGCCGAATGCCGACAACCGTCTCACAGGATACCGATACGCCAGGCGACGTCGTCGCCCTGTTCCTGTTCGTGGGCGTTGCGGCGGTGGTGGCCCTGCTGGCCACCGCCTTCACCGACGACGCGGCCTTCCGCTTCCACGGCTATTTCCTGATGGCGGCCTCGGTCCTGGCGCTGGCCGCCATGACCATCGGCGTGGCCCACGGCCGGTTCCGCTCGGACCCGGGCAAGTACGAGGACGGCGTCATCCGCGCCGGGGTCATCGCCACCATGTTCTGGGGCGTCATCGGCATGACGGTCGGCGTCTTCATCGCCGCCCAGCTGTCGTGGCCGGAGATCTTCTATTTCCCTGAGCACGGCTGGCTCAACTTCGGTCGGCTGCGGCCGCTGCACACCTCGGGCGTGATCTTCGCCTTCGGCGGCAACGCCCTGATCTGCACGTCTTTCTGGGTCGTGCAGCGCACCTGCAAGGCGCGGCTGGCCGGCGGCGTGTGGCCGTGGTTCGTGTTCTGGGGCTACCAGCTGTTCATCGTCCTGGCGGCCACCGGCTATGTCGCCGGCATCACCCAGTCGCGCGAATACGCCGAGCCGGAGTGGTACGTCGACCTGTGGCTGACCATCGTCTGGGTCGCCTATCTGTTCGTCTTCCTGGGCACCATCTGGAAGCGCAAGGAACCCCACATCTACGTGGCCAACTGGTTCTACCTGGCCTTCATCGTCACCATTGCCCTGCTGCACCTGGTCAACAACGCCGCGGTGCCGGTCGGCCTGCTGGAGGCGCGCAGCTATTCGGCCTTCGGCGGGGTCCAGGACGCCCTGGTCCAGTGGTGGTACGGCCACAACGCCGTGGGCTTCTTCCTGACCGCCGGCTTCCTGGCGATGATGTACTATTTCGTGCCCAAGCGGGTGGAGCGGCCGGTCTATTCCTACCGCCTGTCGATCGTCCACTTCTGGTCGCTGATCTTCATCTACATCTGGGCGGGTCCGCACCACCTGCACTACACGGCCCTGCCGCAGTGGGCCCAGACGCTGGGCATGACCTTCTCGATCATGCTGTGGATGCCGTCCTGGGGCGGGATGATCAACGGCCTGATGACCCTGTCGGGGGCGTGGGACAAGCTGCGCACCGACCCGGTGGTCCGCATGATGGTCGTGGCCATCGCCTTCTACGGAATGTCGACCTTCGAGGGGCCGCTGATGTCCATCCGGACGGTCAACGCCCTGTCGCACTACACCGACTGGACCATCGGCCACGTCCACTCCGGCGCCCTGGGCTGGGTCGGCTTCATCAGCTTCGGCGCCATCTACTGCATGGTCCCCTGGCTGTGGAAGAAGGAGCGCCTGTACTCCAACGCCCTGGTCGAGTGGCATTTCTGGATCGCGACGACCGGCATCGTTCTCTACATCACCGCGATGTGGGTCTCCGGCATTATGGAAGGCCTGATGTGGCGCGAGTACACGCCTGACGGCTTCCTCGCGAACAGCTTCATCGAGACCGTGTCGGCCAAGCACATCCAGAACGTCATCCGCACCGTCGGCGGCCTGATGTTCCTGAGCGGCACTGTCATCATGTCCTACAACCTGTGGCGAACGATCCGCATGCCGTCCGCGCGCGCCTCCGCGAACGTGCCGGCGACGACGATCGAGCCGCAACTCCTGCCGGCCGAGTGAGGATCGCACCATGTGGAAGAAGCACGCGAAATTCGAGCGCCACTCGCTCTGGCTGGTGATGGGGATCACCGTCGTCGTGTCGATCGGCGGCCTCGTGGAGATCGCCCCGCTGTTCTGGGTCGAGAGCACGATCGAGGAGGTCGAGGGCGTCCGGCCCTACACCCCGCTCGAGCTGGCCGGCCGTGACATCTACATCGGCGAGGGCTGCTACAGCTGCCACTCGCAGATGATCCGCCCGCTGCGCGACGAAGTCGAACGCTACGGCCACTACAGCCTCGCCGCCGAGAGCATGTACGACCATCCGTTCCAGTGGGGGTCCAAGCGCACCGGGCCTGATCTGGCGCGGGTCGGCGGCAAATATTCGAACGAGTGGCACCGCGAGCACCTGGATAATCCCCGGTCGGTGGTGCCGGAGTCCAACATGCCGCCCTACGCCTTCCTGGCCGACCAGGACCTGGACCAGCACGCCATCCAGGCGAAGCTGCGGGCCATGGTGGCGGTCGGCGTGCCCTACACCGCCGACCAGATCGAGAACGCCGAGGCTGA
>NZ_JAVHLH010000046.1 GCF_031082345.1 Brevundimonas sp.
TCGAGGCCGGCTGAAAATCGGTCCCGGAAACGACAACGGCCGCCCCCGTCGCCGGGGCGGCCGTCGTATCTTTCGGGGAGTGGATCTAGCTGCCGCGGCCGTAGTGCTGGATGCGGGTCGTGCGCAGGCCCTGCATGCCCCACTTGTCGATGGCCTTCTGCCAGGCGAGGAACTCCTCGGCGGTCAGACGATAGCGCGCCAGCGCGTCGTCCAGGCTGATCAGTCCGCCGCGCACGGCGGCCACGACCTCGGCCTTGCGGCGGATCACCCAGCGGTCCGTATTGGCCGGCGGAAGATCGTGCAGGGTCAGGGGCGTGCCCGTCGGGCCGACCACGTACTGTTCGCCTTGATTATTAAGGCGTCGCTCTTGCAACATGGGCTTATGCCTCATTGACCACCATCACTAAGGCTGAACCGTAGCGGTCGGCGGCTAAGGGCCGTTTAAGCGTCGTGGTGAAGGAAAACCTAAAATGGCCCTCCTCCACCTGCTCAACATTCAACAAAGACTTCATTGAGGTTTACGGCCCCTTACTCGGAGATCAGCGTTTGATGCTGATGAGTTCAGCCAGCATTTCGTCTGCGGTGGTGATGATCTTGGACGAGGCGGAGTAGGCCCGCTGGGTGGTGATCAGGCCGGTGAACTCCGCCGACAGATCGACCGTGGAAGCCTCGAGCTGGGAGGCGCCGAGCATGCCGGCGCCGCCGGAACCCGCAGCCTTGAGGTTGAACGTCCCGGAACCCTGGCTGACCCGGAATGCGTTGCCGGACACTTCTGACAGCGCGTCGGCGCTGGGGAAGGTCGCCAGGGCGACCTGGGCGATCTGGCGGGTGACGCCGTTGTCGAAGATGGCCGTGACGAAGCCCTTCTCGTCGATCTTGACCTCCGACAGGTTGCCGAAGGCGGTGCCGTTGGTCAGCGTGGCCTGGACCACCGAGGCGCTGTCGTACTGCGACAGGCCCCCGGCGGCGGCGGTGAGGTCGAAGGTGATGACCTGATCATCGATGCCGAGTTGCTGTCCCCACATGAACTCGCCCGCGCCCAGGGCGGCCGGATTGGTGTCCGAGGCCCGGAAGGTCAGCGATGCGGCGGACGGGTCGGCGAACAAGGCCGCGCCCGCCGGCATGGCGGCCATGGCGTCCACGTCCAGACGGCCGTCCTGGGTGAAGGCGATCAGGCCCGACTTGAGCACGCCGTCGACGCCGAGACTGGCGTCGGTGGTGACGTCGGATGCAGGCATGGCCCGCACCTCGGCGTACCATTGGTTCGGAATCGTGCTCTTGAGGAAGGACACGGCCAGCGTGCGCTGTCCGCCCTTGGAGTCAGAGACCGGGATGGTGACTTCGAAGTCCGGCTTCACGCCGTTCCCGGTCTCCGGATCCCACATGGCCATCGAGTTGGTCATGACGTCATAGGCACCGGCGGCGGCCGGATCGGCGGGGTTGGCGTCGCGCGCCGCCCGGGCGATGGCCTCGGGCGAGGTCTCCTGGCTGGAGCGGAGGTTGGCGTTCAGCTGGACCCGCGTGGTGGGTTCGGCCGCACCGCCGACCGAGCCGACGTTGATGGTCCGCAGGCGGTTCAGGTCCGAAGGGTCGGTGGTGATGTCGCCGTTGGCGTCGACCGGCCAGCCCTGGAGGTACAGGCCGGCGGTGTTCTTCAGATAGCCGAGATTGTCGACCCGGAAGGCGCCGGCGCGCGTGAACAGGCGGGAGTCCGCCGGCGTCAGGTTCTCGGCCTTCTCGGTCACCACGAAGAAGCCCTGACCGGCGATGCCCAGGTCGGTCGAGGAGGTCGTCCGCTGCAGCTGTCCGTTCTGGCTGGTGTAGTGGCGCGCGCCCGCCAGCACGCCGCCGGCGGAATAGCCGGCCCCGGCGCTCTGGGCATTGACGACGGTCTGGAACTCGGCGGCCGAGCGTTTGTAGCCGACCGTGTTCACGTTCGCGATGTTCTGGGAGATGGCCGCCAGGGCGGCGGAGTTGGCGGTCAGGCCGGACACGCCGGCCAGTAGTGCGCTGTTGATGCTCATGGCGCGGGGCTCCTTACGAGAACAGTTTCAGGGGATTGAGAGAGGAGGCGAGCGAGGCCAGCAGGCCCTCGTCGGCGGCGGCGGAAGGGGTTGCGGCTGTTCGGGCCTCTTCCAGCGCGATCAGGCTGGACATCGGCAGGATCGAATTTCCGACGGTCAGGAAGACTTCCCCGTCGTACATCTCGACGCCGGTGACGCGGCCCTGGGTCAGGACCTGGGCGTCGATGGCGCCGCCGGAGGCGTCCTTGGCGACGACCCTCAGCGAATAGACCTGGCCTTCCTCGCCGTCATTGCCGCTGGTGGCTTCGCCGTCCCAGGAGAATTCGTGGACGCCGGTGGTCTTGTCCGGCGCGTCGCCGGACCAGACCACGTTGCCCGCGCCGTCCACGACTTCGAGCTTGGCCGTCGACGCGTTGGAGGCGATCTCATAGCTCCACGCGGCCTCGCCGTCGGTGAACTTGGTCGCCGACCAGGCCGCGGTCGCCTCCTTGCCGATATAGTTGGCCGCGCTTTCGAGACCGCCGCCGCCCTGGGCCGAGACCAGACTCTTGAGCAGTTCATTGGTCAGCAGTTGCTGCTCGACGCCCGCCATCTGCGTCAGCTGGGCGGTGAACTGGTTGGAATCGACCGGCGACAGCGGGTCCTGGTTCTTCAACTGCGAGGTCAGAAGCGACAGAAAGGTCTCGAAATTCGAGGCCAGCATGGCCGAACCGCTGTTGATCCGGTTGGTCGCGTTATTGGTGGTGGTGACGGCGTCAACCATCGGTCAGACCTTCATGTCCACGCCCGAGGGCGAGAGGGAGAGCGCCAGCCATTGCGGCGGCTGGGCCACGTCGACTTCGGATTTCAGGCGGGCGGCGGCGGCGAAGGCGCGGTTCTGGCCGTGCCGGGCGTCCTGCCCGCGGTCGAAGGCGCTGGAGCCGCTGTCGCGGTCGGCGAATTCAAAGGCGTCCTCGGCCAGGTGGAATCCGGCGGCCTCGAGCTGTCGCCGCAGTTCGTCGACCCGACCGCGCATGTCAGTGGCGGCGGCCGGATTGTCGAACGCCAGCCGCGCGGCGAGCCGGCCTTCGGAGTCGATATCCAGCTTGACGTCCACCCGGCCCAGTTCGGCCGGCCTCAGCGCGATCTCGAAGCGGGTCGAACGGCCTTCAAGCCTGCGCTGGATTTGCGCGGCGATCTGGGCCGTGGCGTCGATGGAGGCTCGGGACAGGGTCGACAGGCTGTGATCCCGCGCCGGGGCGGCGGCTTCGGACTGGGCCGTCGTCGGTCCGCCGGAGGAATGGCCTTCGTCCTGGGCCGGGGCCGAGGAGTCTGCTTGCGGGGCGACCGGCGTCGGTGCGGTCGGCGGGGACGGCCTGGCGGCGGGGTCCGCAGGCGCGGACGGCGCCGAACCGGTCACGCCCGTGGCTTTCGCGGCCGCCGGCGTGGAGGTTGGCGCGGTTTGCGTTTCGTCCAGCGGCTTCGACGTGCGTTCGGCCAGGGCCCTCAACGGCGGCGGCGGTTGAAGCGAGGGTGGATGCCCCAACCCGGTTCCCGGGCGGGCCGGGCCGCCCGCGGATCCGGACTCGGCGGTTTCCATGACGTCCCCCCCGCCCGTTGCAGGCGGCGCGTCATCCGCGGGGTCCGTTCCGGGCAGGATCTGCGGCTGGGGCGCCTTGCTGTCGGATGCGCCGGGCAGAATCTGCCGGCCGAGGTCCTTGGCCGCCACGCCGGCAGGCAGGACGAGCGGTTCGGCGTCCTTGGCCGGCGTCGTGCCGGGCAGGACCTGCGGCTCCGGCGCCTTCGTCTCCACGGCGCCTGGCAGGACGAGCGGTTCGGCCTCCTTGGTCGGCGTCGCATCCGGCAGCACCTGCGGCTCCGGCGCCTTGGCGTCCACGCCGCCAGGCAGGACAAGCGGTTCGGCGTCCTTGGTCGGGGTCGCGCCCGGCAGCACCTGCGGCTCGGGCGCCTTGGTCTCCGCGGCGCCTGGCAGGACGAGCGCCTCGGCGTCCTTGGCCGGCGTCGTGCCGGGCAGGACCTGCGGCTCCGGCGCTTTCGCGTCCACCGCGCCCGGCAGGACAAGCGGCTCGGAGCCGTCATCCGCGGCCTTGGCGTTGGCCAGCTGTGTCGTGCGCCCGTCGTGCGAAACGGCGCCGTCCTCGCCGTCCGGTGAGAGAAGCGCGGCGAGAATACCCCGGAAGCCGGACGCGTCTTCGCTCGCCGACGATCCCCGCGGGGCGCCTGGCGCGACGGACGCGATCATGGAGAGGATGGCTTGAGCGGACATAGTCCCGAGGGGCGTCGCCGGAGCGATGTGACAGGGGCGCCTGCTGCGCCGAACATTCGGAGGGCCAGCCGCAAGTCGTGGGCCACTTCATCGGCGCTCCCTAATCGACGGAAAACACGAAGGAATTTCACGAACACGCGGCATGGGGCGCTGACGCTGCTTGGTCGAATATTGCCGTGTAGAGACGTTTCTTGCCCGGCGCCGGCGCCGCAGGTGCGCTGCAGGCGTCGACTGGCCCGTCGTTTGCGCTCCTTGTCGGTCATGACTCAGGCGCGAAAGACGAACTCGCGGAATTACAGCAACTTGGCCGAGCGACCTGGGTTCGCTGCCGGGCAAAAAGCGCGCATCGACTGGCAGGCCTTGCCGGGCGCCGCCGTATTGGAGACCCCCGCATGTCGCTGAACGCCATCATGAATACGGCGAGCACCGGGTTGACCGCGGCGCAGACCCAGCTTCGGGTCGTCTCGGACAACGTCTCCAACGTCAACACCCCCGGCTATGTCAGAAAGATCGGTGATCAGGTCTCCCTGACCAGCCAGGGCATGGGCGCAGGCGTCGAGGTCGCGCGTATCCGGCTGGCGACCGACCGCTTTCTGCAGGCGGCGAGCCTGAACGCCGGCGCCGAGGCGGCCCGGCAGGGTGTTCGCCACGAGCTGTACGACCGCATTCAGTCCCTGTTCGGCGACCCGGGAGGAACCAGCGGGTTCTTTTCGCAGGTCGACTCCGTCTTTTCGGCCTTCGCGGCCAGCGCTGAGGATCCGACCTCTTCGCCCCGCCGCCAGGACGCCCTGTTCCGGACCCAGGCGCTGTTCGATGAGGCGGCGCGGATCGATGGGCAAATACGGGCCGTGCGCGAGGACGCGGACGGCCGGATCCAGAGCGCTGTCGAGAAGGCGAACAGCCTGCTGCAACAGATCGAGGGCCTGAACCTCGAGATCGCCCGCGCCACGGTGATCAATGGCGACGCCTCGGGCGCGGAGACGGCCCAGTCCGCGCTGATCGGTCAATTGGCCGAGCTGGTGGACGTCCGCGTCACGACCCGCGCCGTCGGCGGCGTCTCGATCCGCACCGGCGCCGGAACCCTGCTGGCGGGCGAAGGGGCGGCGACGCTCGGCTATACGCGCGCCGGCACCGTCACGGGCGAAACGGCTTTCAACGAGATCTGGGTGACCGAGCCCGGCGGCCAGAAGCGGCCGCTGCTGGACAGTGTGGTTTCGGGCGAGATCAAGGGTCTGGTCGAACTGCGCGACATCGAGGCCCCTGCGACCTCGGAACGGCTGGCCGAACTCGTCGCCCACGTCGCCGACGAACTGAACCGCGCCCATAACGCCAACAGCTCTGTCCCGGCTCCGGCCAGCCTGACCGGCCGCAATGTCGGTCAGGCCTTCGAAACCGCCATCGCGGGCTTCACCGGTCAGACCACGGTGGCGGTCACCAATGCAGCGGGCGTCGTCCAGGCCCGGGCCGACATCGTCTTCAGCGGCGCGACCATGACGGTGAACGGCGCGGCGGCGACGCCGGCGACCTTCCTGACCGTATTGAACGCCCAACTGGGGGGCGCCGCGACAGCCAGCTTCGTCGACGGCAAGCTGACCATCGCGGCAGGCGGGGGCAACGGGGTGGCCGTCGCCGACGATCCGGCCAGCCCCTCCAGCAAGGCCGGGCGTGGCTTCTCGCACTATTTCGGGCTCAACGACCTGATCTCGACGGATCGTCCGGCCTTCTACGAAACCGGCATGACGGCGGCGTCATCGCACGGCTTCACGGCCGGGGAGACGCTGAGTTTCCGCTTCGTGGGCGAGAGCGGCTCGAAGCTGCGGGACATACAGGTGACCGTGCCCGCGGGCGGCACGGTCGGCGACCTGATCACGGCCCTGAACGACACCGCGACGGGCGTGGGCCGCTACGGCTCCTTCGCCCTGGCGGCGGACGGATCACTCAGCTTCACCGGCTACGGCAGCCCGGCTCCGACGATGAGCGTGCTCGAGGACACGACCGTCCAGGTCCCGTCCGGGGTCTCGCTCACCGAACTGTTCGGCATCGGCGGCGGCGTGCGCGCCTCGCGCGCCGACGGCTTCTCGATCCGCACCGACATCCGTCAAAGCCCCGCCAAACTCGCGCTGGCCCAGCTGAACCTGTCCGCCGCGGTCGGCGCCTCGGCGCTGAGCATCGGCGACGGCCGAGGCGCGCTGCTGCTGGCGGACGCCGGAGAACGCTCGGCCAATTTCGCGCCCGCCGGCGATTCGTCCGGCGGTCTCATCTCGGTTTCCCGCTATGCCGCGGAGCTGTCCGGCGAGATCGGCGGCAAGGCGGTGGCGGCCAGGAATCGCAGCGATACGGCCGCGGCCCTCGCGACCGAGGCCTCAGCCCGCCAGACGGCCTACGAAGGCGTCAACCTGGATGAGGAACTGGTCCTGATGACCACCTACCAGCAGGCCTTCAACGCCTCGGCGCGGCTGATCCAGGCCGCCAAGGACATGTACGACACGCTTCTGGGGATGATCTGATGAACCGCGTCGCCACCTTCGGAAACTATCAGTCCGCCTTGCTGGACCTGATGAACGCCCAGACCCGGGCGGCCGACGCCCAGGAGCGGGTGTCGACGCAGAAGGTCGCCACCGACCTCACCGGCTTCGGCCGGCAGTCCGAGACCCTGACCGCCCTGAAGGGCGCGCAGAGCCGGATCCAGGGCTTCATCGAGACGTCGAAGACCGTAAGCGCCCGGCTGACGACCCAGGACCTGGCGATGTCCCAGGTCAGCGACGGCATTGCGGGTCTGCGCGAGGCCGTCGGCAGCGTCCTGGCGACCGACTCGGCGGGGGCCCTGATGCTGGAGCTGGAAGGGCGCTTCCAGGCGATCCGCGGCGGCCTGACCATGCGGCACCACGGCGGTTACCTGTTCTCCGGCGCCTCGACCTCGACGTCGCCGGTCAACGTCGATACCCTGGCCGATCTGGCGGCCGCGCCCGATGTGGCCTCCGTGTTCGTCAACGATACGCTGAAGACCGCCAGCCGGGTGGCGGAGGGCACGACCCTGGAGACAGGTTTCCTGGCCGATGAGCTCGGCAGCGAAGTGTTCGAAATCCTCCGGGACATCCAGATCTACCACGCGGGTGTGAACGGCCCCCTGAACGGCAAGGTCAACGACGCCCAGAAGGCCTTTCTCACCACCCAGCTCGGCCGTCTGGAACAGGCCGCCACCGGGGTGATCGACAAGATGGCCAAGACCGGTTCCATGGCGAACCAGGTCGAGAACCTCACGCGCAGCCATGAGGCGCAGCAGGTCTCGCTGGATGAGCTGGTGTCGGACCGGACCGATGCTGACATGGCGGCGGCGATCACGGATCTGCAGCTGTCGCAGGTCGCCATCCAGGCGTCAGCGCAGGTGATCTCTCAACTCCGGCAGGTCTCGTTGCTCAACTACCTGACCTGACGCTGCAAGACGCCCAGGCAACGGGTTGGTCGCCGTGTCTGAACGAATACGGCCGGGGGACGTTCTTCGCCTGCCCCAGCTTTGCCGTGCTCGGACCGTAGGCAAAATGAACGGCGCAATCTAGGTAGGGGCATGGCCGCAGCGGACTTTCAGATCGAGGACGGCGGGGGGCAGCTGACCCTGCGCCTGACAGGCGACTGGACCGCGACCAGCCTTGGCCGGATCTCGCGCCGTCTGGACGACGACCTGAATGAGCGCTGCATAGACGCCGTCGACCTGACCGACCTTGGCCGGTTCGACACGGCGGGGGCTCTCGCCCTCGTCCAGGCGAGCAATTGCGTGCTGCCGGAATCCGCATGGACGCAGCGTCCCGAGGCGGGCCGCACCTATGCCCTGGTGGAGCGGCTGGAACGCGAAAGCGCGGGGCCGCCGCGGCTGTCGCCGGCCTGGGTTCGCGGACTCGGAAAGGTCGGCCGGGGCGTGGAGGACATCGCGGCGGAGGCCACGCTGTCGATGGCCTTCCTCGGCCGGTTGATCACGGCGACGGGATCGACGTTCAAGCACTGGAACTCAATCCGCTGGGCGGCCTGGTTCAGCCAGGCGGAACGGGCAGGCCTCGACGCCATTCCGATCGTTGCAGTGACCAGTTTCTTCATCGGGGCGGTCATCGCCTTCATCGGGGCCGATCTGCTGCAGACTGTCGGATTCGACGTCTTCGCCGTGGAACTGATCTCCATCTCGGTCCTGCGCGAATTCGCCGTGGTGATCGCCGCCGTGCTGCTGGCCGGCCGTTCCTCGTCATCCTTCGCGGCGGAAATCGGATCGATGCGAATGAACCAGGAGATCGACGCCATGCGGGTCATGGGGGTCAATCCGTTCCAGGCCCTGGTCATTCCCAGGCTCGCCGCCCTGATCATCATGCTGCCGCTGCTCACCTTCATCGCCATGCTCACCGGCATCTTCGGCGGTCTGTTGGTGACCTGGAGCGAACTCGGTCTTGGGCCGGCCTTCTTCATCCAGCGAATGGCGACGACCGCGGACATGGGGAACCATCTGTTCGTCGGCCTTTCAAAGGCGCCGGTGTTCGCCCTGGTCATCGCCGCCATCGGCTGCCGCCAGGGCATGGCGGTCGCCGGTGATGTCGAAAGCCTCGGGCGACGGGTGACCGCGGCGGTGGTCCAGGCCATCTTCGCCATCATCTTCCTCGATGCGCTGTTCGCCCTCATGTTCATGGAGTTGAACATTTGAGCGCCCCGGCGGATCAGACCCGGACTCCGGAACTTCTTGTCGAGGTGCGCGGCCTGCTGAGCCAGTTCGGCGACCGCGTCATCCACGAGAACCTCGACCTCGATCTGGAGCGGGGCGAGGTGCTCGGCGTGGTCGGCGGATCGGGCTCGGGCAAGACGGTGCTGCTCAATTCGATCATCGGCCTGAAAGAGCCCGACGGCGGATCGGTGCGCGTCTTCGGCCATGACATGATGGACCTCAGCAAGGCCGAGGCGGCCGACATGGAACGGCGGACGGGAGTCCTGTTTCAGCAGGGCGCCCTGTTCTCGTCCCTCAGCGTCATCGAGAACGTCGCCTCTCCCCTGATCGAGCACACCCGCCTGCCCAAGGAGGTCATCCGCGAACTGGCGGAAATGAAGATCGCCATGGTGGGACTGAAGCCGGAGGCGCACCATCTGAAGCCGGCCGAGCTGTCCGGAGGCATGCGCAAGCGGGTCGGGCTGGCGCGGGCGCTGTCGCTGGATCCGGAGCTGCTGTTCCTCGACGAGCCGACGGCCGGGCTCGACCCGATCGGCGCGGCCGCCTTCGACGATCTGATCCGTCAGTTGTCGAACGATCTCGGCCTGACTGTCTTCATGATCACCCACGACCTCGACAGCCTCTACGCCATCACCGACAAGGTGGCGGTCGTGGCGGACAAGCGGATCGTGGCCAAGGCGACGGTTCAGGAGTTGGAACAGTCGGACCATCCGTGGATCCGGGAATACTTCCTCGGCCCGCGCGGTCGCGCCGGCAAGAAAGCCGCCTGAGGAGAGCGGAGAGATGGAAAGAGACGCTCATTACGCCGCCGTCGGCATCGCCACCATCGCCCTGATGGCGGCGCTGGCCGTGTTCGCCATCTGGCTGGCCCGGCTGCAGTTCAACAGCGACTACGATGTCTATGACATCGTCTTCTACGGGCCGGTACGCGGCCTGTCCGAGGGCGGCGAGGTGCATTTCAACGGCATCCGCGTCGGCGAGGTCACGGACCTGAACCTCGACCCGAACAAGGGCGACCAGGTCATCGCCCGCATCCGCATCGACGCCACCACGCCGGTCCGCGTCACCTCGCGCGCCCAGCTGGAGCCGCAGGGGATCACCGGCCTGAACTATATCCAGATCACCGCCGGCAATCCGCAGAGCGCGATCCTGAAGGAGCAGTATCCCGACAACGTCGTGCCGGTGATCCAGAGCCAGCCGTCGCCGATCGCCGAGCTGCTGTCCGGATCGGGTACGGTTCTGGCGCAGACCGTCGATGCGCTGAACCGGATCAACCGGGTGCTGTCGGATGACAACGTCCGCTCCTTCTCGACCAGCCTGAAGAACATCGAGTCTCTGAGCACCGAGCTGGAGGCCCGCAAGGGCATGCTGCAGCAGCTGGAGCAGGCGCTGACGCGCGCCAACTCGGCGGTCGCCGAATACGAGGCCCTGGCGGTCAGCACCCGGGGCATCATCGAAGGGGACGGGCGCGAAGCCGTGGCCAACATCAACGCCGCCGCCGAGGAGGCGCGGACCGCCGTGGCCGCGATCAACCGGATCGCGACGGGGGCCGAGGGCCCGGTCAACGAGTTCGTGACCACGGGCCTGCCGCAGATGCAGCAGGCGATCCAGGGGCTGGAGGACGCGACCCGCTCGCTGGAGGGACTGGTCGACGAGGTGCGATCCAGCCCGCGAGACTTCATCGGCCGCGCGCCGAGCAAGGAAATGGAGGTCCAGCCGTGATCCGGTCTTCGATCAAAATCGCCGTCGCGGCGGCCGGCGTCCTCGCCGTGGCCGGCTGCGCCCTGCTGTCCTCGCCGGACCCGGTGCAGACCTACCGCTTCGGCGGCCCGGCGGCGGCCACGGCGGCGGCGGAGGGGCAGGCCGGCCTGCGTCAGGTCAGCCTGCGCCGGGTCGAGTTCCCGGAGGCGGTCGAGGGCGACAAGATCCTTGGAGTGACGGGCACCGAGACGGCCTATATCGCCGGCGCCCGCTGGGTGTCGCCGGCCAGCGACCTCTATATGGAGAGCCTCGAGAACGCCTTCTCGGCGCAGGCGACCCGTGTGCGGGTTATCGGGCCGCGCGAGCTGTCTCGCGGGGAGCGGTCGCTGAATGTCGACATCCGCGCCTTCGAGGCCCGCTACGACGCGCCGGGGGCGGCTCCGACGGTGGTGGTGACGGCGCGGGCCCGCCTGCTGGCCCTGCCCGACAGGAGCGTGGCGGCGGAGCGGACCTTCACGGTGCAGCAGCCGGCTTCGGAGAACCGGGTCTCGGCGATCGTCGAAGCGTTCGACATCGCCACGCGGGACCTGAACACCCAGATCGTGGCCTGGACCGACGCCAACGCCGGCTGATCAGAGCGGCGACCGCAGGTCGGAGAGCCGGGTCTCGATCTGGGCGCGCCGGCCGCGCGAGGCGGTCAGTTCGGCCAGGGCCCGGTCGATACGGCCGAGCAGATCGTCGCGCAGGGCCCGCAGGCGGTCGCGGTCGGGCCGGACCTTCTTCGGACGCTTGCCGGCGAGACCGAGCGCTTCGCTCCAGCCCTGACGCCAGTCCGCGACTCCGTCGCCGCAGGCCTTGAGCGCCTCGGCGGCCCGGGCGTCGGCGTTCTGCGCGCCCCGGATCAGGGGCAGGGCGCCGAGGGCGGCGGCGCGGCAGGCGTCGAGCGAAGCCTTGCGGGCTTCCAGCGGATGCGGCGGCGCGTCGTCGGCGGGGGCGTGGCCGGAGAGGCGGCGGACGGCGGCGATCAGGTGGGCGTCGAGTTCGACCATGGCGTCGCGGACGTCGGCCCAGACCGTGTCGAGCGCGCCGGAGCGGCGGGCGGCGTCCTCGACGCGGCCGGTCAGATCCGATGCGGCCTCCGAGAGGGCGGCCGAGGCGCGGCGGAAGGTTTCGCGGAAGGCCCGGAGCCGCTTGCTGCGGCTGTCGAACAGGCCGGCGAGGCCGCGGCGGGGTTCGAGCGCGTCGGGGTCCAGGCCTTCCAGCACGGAGCGGGCCCGGGTCAGCTGGTCGGCGGCCTCGCCGAGATCGCCGGACCGGGCGGCGGCGAGGGCGGCTTCGATGCGCTCGGCCGCGGCGGCGCGGGCCGGTTCGGCGAAGGCGTGGGCTTCGGCCTCGTCGTAGCCCGCCTGGATCGACTCGACGCGGGCGGCGTCAGGCGCCGGTGCATGACCCTGCCAGCGGTAGCTTCCGTCAGCCATCGGCCTGTCCCCCCTCAGCGGCCCCGCGGGCCCGGAGGGTCAACTATGCCTACGCCTTGAGGCCTTCGGCAACGGTGTAGCTGGCCTCGGTCCTGGCGGCGACCTCGTCGAGGGTGACGCCCTCGGCCAGTTCGATCAGCTCCAGACCCGCGCCGTCCGGCTTGACGTCGAAGACGCACAGGTCGGTGATGATGCGGCTGACCACGCCCGTGCCCGTCAGGGGAAGGGTGCAGGATTTCAGCACCTTGGACTGGCCGTGCTTGTTGGCGTGATCCATGACCACGACCACGCGCTTGACGCCGGCGACGAGGTCCATGGCCCCGCCCATGCCCTTCACCAGCTTGCCGGGGATCATCCAGTTGGCGATGTCGCCGTTCTCGGCCACTTCCATGGCGCCGAGGATGGACAGGTTGATGTGGCCGCCGCGGATCATGGCGAAACTGTCCGAGGAGCTGAAATAGCTGGTCTCGGGGATCTCGGTGATGGTCTGCTTGCCGGCGTTGATCAGGTCGGGGTCGACCTGGTCCTCATAGGGGAAGGGGCCCATGCCCAGCATGCCGTTCTCGGACTGGAGGGTGACCTCCATGCCTTCGGGAATGTAGTTGGCGACCAGGGTCGGGATGCCGATGCCGAGGTTGACGTAGAAGCCGTCCTGCAGCTCCTTGGCGGCGCGTTCGGCCAGTTGTTCTCGGGTGCGGGGCATGAGGGTGATCCGGGTGTAGGGGATGGGGTGTGGGGTGTGGGGTTCAGGTGTCGGCGGCGTCGCGCGCACGGAGTGATCGGATGAGCGCTCCGAGGCCTCGGCCCAATTGATCACATCGGCCCAGTACAGGGTCGATCCCGGCTTGGGGTGTGTGACCGACTTCCGCAGCTATGATCAGGTGTGTTTCCAGTTCCTTCAGCGAGCCTTGTGCGATCATCAAGTGTCTGACGTAGTCCTTGCGGGTGCCTCTCCCGTATCCCTCGGCGATGTTGGCTGGGACCGACACGGCGGAGCGTCTGATCTGGGAGGTCAGGCCGAACAACTCGTCCTTCGGGAATGCTCGAGTGACGAGGTAGCACGCCTTCACAAGGGCGATGCCGTCACGCCAGACGGTCAGTTCCCGGTAGGATTTGAGCGGCGCAGTCACCCTTCACACCCCATACCCGACACCCCACACCCTGTTCAGACGCTCTCGCGTTGCCGTACCGTACGCTGTTCGATGCGCTTCTCGGGCACGGTCTGGACGATGCGGTCGACATAGACGCCCGGGGTGTGGATGCAGTCGGGGTCGAGCGAGCCGGTGGGCACGATCTCCTCGACCTCGACGACGCAGACCTTGCCGGCCGTGGCCATCATCGGATTGAAGTTGCGGGCCGTCTTGCGGAAGACGAGGTTGCCGCGCTCGTCGGCCTTCCAGGCCTTGACGATCGACAGGTCGGCGACGAGGCCGGTCTCCATGATGTAGCGCTCGCCGTTGAACTCGCGCTCCTCCTTGCCCTCGGCGACGAGGGTGGCGACGCCGGTCTTGACGAAGAAGGCGGGGATGCCGGCGCCGCCGGCGCGGATGCGCTCGGCCAGGGTGCCCTGGGGGTTGAACTCGAGCTGGAGCTCGCCGGCCAGATACTGGCGCTCGAACTCCTTGTTCTCGCCGACGTAGGACGAGATCATCTTGGCGATCTGGCGGGTGCCGAGCAGCTGGCCGAGGCCGAAGCCGTCGACGCCGGCGTTGTTGGAGATGACGGTCAGGCCCTTGGCGCCGGAGTCGCGCAGGGCGGCGATCAGGTGCTCGGGGATGCCGCACAGGCCGAAGCCGCCGGACATGACGGTCATGCCGTCGAAGGTCAGGCCCTCCAGCGCGGCTTTCGCGTCGGGGAAGATCTTCCGCATGGATTCTCCTTGGGCTTCCTCAGGATTTTCACCGCCTGATGAATATCGACGGCCTTTCGCCGTCCGTAACGCGGGCGGGGGGCAGGGGCAAGGGGCGAGGGG
>NZ_JAVHLH010000047.1:0-488 GCF_031082345.1 Brevundimonas sp.
CTCGCCCCTCGCCCCTCGTCCCTCGTCCCTGTCACAAGCCCGGATCCCACACGCCCGCGTCGCGCATCCGGCATTCGCGGGCCTCGCGGGCGCGGCCGCCCACTTCGTCGGCCATGCAGCAGACCTCGCTCGAGACCGTGGACTTGTGCAGTCCCGGCACCAGGGCGTGCAGAAAGGCGCAGCCGGCCAGCTTCAGCAGGCGGAAGCCGAACCGCGCCGACGCGGCCATATGCTCGAAATAGGTTTCCTTCACCTCGCGCGGGTGTTCGACGAACAGGCGATTCAGCGTCTGGATCATGGCGACAGTCTAGCGAGGAACCGGGGCGGCCTCTACCCGTCGGCGCCATTCTGGCCTAAACCGCCCGCCGGAACAGGGGCGCCCGTCACCATCGCGTGACGCCGTGGCGACCCGGACAACGCTCAGGAAAGACCCCCATGGCCGACGGCTCCGCTTCTCCCGCCAAGACCTTCCGCTGGGACGACCCGCT